>CAYNNJ010000032.1:0-8765 GCA_964398755.1 uncultured Bdellovibrionales bacterium | reverse complement strand
GGTGGCGAGAAAATTCGTATGAGTAAGCGTGCCGGTAAGGCTCTCTAAGTGAAGAATTATGAAAACTCCTAGTATCAAGACAACCTACTCAGAGAAAGCCGTTCCGGCCATGAAAAAGGATCTCAAGATTGAGAACCCGATGGCTATGCCTCGTATTGCCAAAGTGGTGGTAAACGTCGGTATCGGCAAGATTCTCAAGGATCAGAAGCGCGTGGACGAAGTCGTAGCGTCACTTGAGGCTATCACTGGCCAAAAGGTGCTCTTGACCAAGGCTCGCAAGGCTATCGCTGGCTTCAAGATTCGAGAGGACTTGGAGATTGGTGCTCGGACGACGCTTCACGGGAAGCGCATGTGGGATTTCTTGGATCGACTCTTTCTCATTGCTCTCCCGCGTGTACGTGACTTCCAGGGGGTGACTGAGACATCGGTTGATCACGCTGGAAACCTGAACCTCGGACTCAAGGACCATACCATTTTTTCAGAAATTGTTCCCGAGAAAGTACAGCATATTTTCAGTTTTCAGGTGACCGTGGTAACCACAGCGAGAAATGCCGAAGAGGGACGAGCTCTCTTCCGGGCTATCGGGGTACCATTTCGAGAGAAGGATTCTAACGATAAATAAAGCATTATGGCAAAGACATCTACCCAAGCGAGAGCACTGAAGACGCCGAAGTTCTCTACCCGTATCGTGAGACGGTGTTGGAAGTGTGGTCGGAAGCGAGGATATTTGCGCCGGTATGACATCTGTCGTATCTGTTTCCGTGAGCTGGCTTCAACCGGAGAGATTCCCGGAGTGAAGAAGGCCTCCTGGTAGTATAAAAGAGCTTAAGTGAAAGAAGACTATGCTTGACCCAATCGCAGACATGCTAACGAGAATCAGAAACGCCCAGGCTGCCGGCCTGTCTCAGGTTTCGTTTCCTGCTTCCAAACTCAAATACGTGATCGCGCAGATTCTCGCTCGTGAAGGTTTTGTGGCACGCGTCGAAAAGCAGACCGAAAATGAAAAGGAGACATTGTGCGTTTGGCTCAAGTATACGACTGTTTCTCAGACCAAGAAGATGCCGGCCATTCGGGAAATCACACGTGACTCGAAGCAGGGTTGACGCATCTATGTGAAGAGTAATGATCTGAAGAAACTGAAAAATGGCTATGGTATCGCCATCCTCTCGACTTCTCAGGGTGTGATGACCGGGGGCGAAGCCTTTGCCAAGGGTCTGGGAGGCGAATATCTCTGTAAAGTGTGGTAGTATAAACAGCTTCACTAGCTTCTTAGCTTCACTAGCTTGTTAGAAATAACGGCTGATGAATCTAGGGAGCTAAGGAAGCTAAAAGCTAACGAAGCTATAAAGCTAGTCAATATGAGTAGAATTGGAAAAAAACCAGTCGTTATCCCAGCCGGAGTCGAGGTCACTCTCGATAAGCGCGTGGTGTCAGTAAAGGGCCCCAAGGGTACTCTTTCTTATGAGCATCGCCGTGAGGTAAAGGTGAATATCGAAGCAGGAACGCTCCAGGTGGAAAAAGTGGGCGAGACCAAGGTGGCTCGAGCGCTCTGGGGAACCACAGCCAAGACCATTGCCAATATAATTGAGGGAGTCACCGCTGGATTTGAAAAGGTACTGGAGTTGAACGGTGTAGGGTACCGTATGAACCTCCAGGGAAAGAAGCTTGTTCTCGCTCTCGGGTTTTCTCATCCGGTAGAAATGATGCTCCCGGAAGGAATCTCAGCTGTCGTCGAAGGCAATACCCTCAAGGTTACCGGTTCGGACAAGCAGCAAGTAGGAGAGTTTGCAGCCGTGGTGCGCAAACTGAAGCCCGTCGAACCATACAAGGGTAAAGGTTTCCGTTACGCGGGTGAAATCGTGAGACGGAAGGAAGGGAAGAAAGCCGCCGCCTAACGCGTGATACATCGTCTGGAATAACATTGAGAACTATGCTTAAGAAAGTTATAAAAAAAGTGAAGCGATTCGAGCGCAAGCGTCGGATTCGCGCCAAGATTGCCGGCACTGCCTCGTGTCCTCGTATTTCGGTGTTCCGCAGTCTCCGCAGTCTCTCGGTCCAGGCGATCGACGATGCCACGGGGAAGACCTTGGCTCACGCCAAGCTCGCTGACCTCGGCAAGTCACCCAAGCACACTGTCGAGAGTGCCGGGAAAGTAGGCACGATTTTGGCGGACATGCTGTCAGCGAAGGGTGTGAAAGTGGCAGTGTTTGATCGCTCAGGCTATCGCTACCATGGCAAGGTAAAGGCCGTCGCCGAAGCGCTCCGCCAAGGTGGTATTCAAATGTAGGTTAATGATTCGTACACAATAATCGTATGGCAAAGCAAGGGAAAAGAATGGCACGTCGGGAGAAGCCGGAGTTTGATCAGAAACTTCTCAATTTGGCGCGCGTGACCCGCGTGGTCAAGGGCGGTCGTCGTTTCCGTTTCCGCGCTACTCTCGTCATCGGCAATCGCCGGGGCAAGGTTGGTGTCGGTGTTGCCAAGGGATCAGACGTTTCTGATGCTATCAAGAAAGCCTATAACGATGCCAAGAAGAACATGGTGACGATTGAGTTCCTAAACGGGACCATCACCCATGACGTATCGGCTAAGCTCGGGAGTGCCAAGGTGCTTTTGAAGCCTGCCTCACTCGGACAGGGTATCATCGCCGGAGGTGCCGTTCGTTCTGTCGTCGACCTCCTCGGGGTGAAAGACATTGTTTCCAAATCGCTCGGGGCTTCCAATCCTCTCAATGTCGCACGAGTAACTGTGAAAGCCCTTCAGATGCTCAAGGCCCCTCGGGTACCCAAGGCTCCCAAGGATGAGAAGGCAGAAGCGACTGTAGGAGCCGCTGCCTAAGCCCGTGTTTAATGTACGACTATGCAAATTCATGAACTCAAAGTAGTAAAGAAAAAGGCTCGCAAGCGCATTGGTCGCGGCGGCAAGCAGGGTACGACGGCCGGTCGTGGTTCGAACGGACAGAAGTCCCGTACGGGGGCATCGGTAGACCCTCTGTTTGAAGGTGGCCGATCAACACTCCTCGAGCGCATGAAAAAAGTGCGTGGATTCAAATCGATTCATGCCAAAAAGCATACCGTGACTTTGACAGATCTCGATCGCAAGCTCGCTGATGGTGACGTCGTGACACTGGCGCTCCTCGTCGAGAAGCGGGTTGTCGACAAAAAGGCCCTCCATGAGGGAGCCAAGATCGTCGCTACCGGAACACTTACCAAGAAACTTTCTCTCGGAGCCGACGTCTCGGCCTCTCTGACCGCCAAAAAAGCCTTTGCGGCGTAAACTGGCAGTTCATGTGACGCCCTAGAACGGGCGTTTGAAATGAGCTATACTGTATACATGAACGAGACTTTCTCCAATATATTTAGAGTCAAGGAACTGAGAAACAAGATTTTCTTTATCCTCGGCTTGTTGGTGGTCTACCGCCTCGCAGCCAACATCCCTCTTCCTGGAGTGGATGTTTTGGCGCTCAAGCGTCTCTTTGAGGAGAATGCTTTTCTTGGACTCCTCAATATTTTTTCGGGGGGTGGATTGTCGAATATCTCGATTGTGCTTCTCGGTGTCGCACCGTATATCACGGCTTCGATCATCATGCAACTCATGACCACCTTGGTACCCAGTCTCGAACGTCTGTACAAGGAAGAGGGGGAGCAGGGCCGGCAAAAGTTCAATATGTGGACTCGATTCCTCACTGTCCCACTCGCGGCACTCCAGTCATTTAGCATGCTCTCACTCCTCCGCTCTCAGAACATTTTGGGAGAGATCAGTGTCTTCAACATGGTAGTGATTATCATCTCAGCCACCGCCGGTACCATATTCCTCATGTGGCTCGGCGAGCTCATTACCGAAAAGGGTCTCGGCAACGGAGTATCGATGATTATTTTTGCTGGTATCGTCTCAAGCCTGCCGACCGGTGTCTCACGGTTTCTTTCAACCTGGGATCCCTCACAGATTTTTACCTATATCATTTTTCTCGCCTTGGCAGCGGTCACCATTGCCGGAGTTATCTTTATCAATGAAGGGCAACGGACGATTCCGGTCGCCTATGCCAAGCGGGTACGGGGTGCTCAGGTGTACGGTGGTTCCGCTACCCATCTCCCGCTCAAGGTAAACCAAGCCGGAGTGATTCCGATTATCTTTGCGGTTTCCATCATCCTCATTCCGACCATGATTGCGAATTTCTTGGCTCAGAGCGCCAATGTGAAAGTGGCGGAAATTGCGGTGAGTGTGAGTGCTTGGCTCCAGAATCAGTGGGTTTATGGTATCGCCTATTTCGTGCTCGTTGTTATCTTTACCTATTTCTATACCGCCGTGGTGTTTGATCCAGTGAAGATCTCCGATAATCTCCAGAAGCAAGGCGGGTATATCCCCGGGATTCGTCCCGGCGCTACCACGGCCGAGTACCTCTATCATATAATCAATCGGATAACGCTCGCAGGTGCGCTCTTTCTCGGAGTCATTTCGGTACTCCCGTTTGTGGTCCAGGGCATGACCGGTATCCAGGCGTTTTCTCTCGGTGGGGTGAGTATCCTCATCGTCGTTTCGGTGGTCCTTGAGACCGTCAAGCATATTCAGAGTCAATTGACTATGCGCAGTTACGAATCCTTCTAATGAAGCAATAAACCAATAACCAAGTACCAAGATACAAGTAAATCTCAATAATCAAGTTCCAAGTCCAAAGTTTGACTATTGGTGATTGGAATTTGTTTGGAAATTGTATTTTGATGATTGGTCATTATTCTCAAGTATGCCTTTGAAAGACACCTACATTTTGCTTGGTTCGGCTGGGAGTGGTAAGAGTACCCAGGCAGAGCTCCTGAAGAGTTCACTCCATTTGGCTCATATCGATATTGGATCGGAACTGCGAGCAGTCGCCGCTCATGATACCGTTCTCGGTCGCCAGGTAAATGATATTATCAATGTTCGACACGAATTCGTTCCGGATGATGTCGTATTTGCCGTGCTTGTTGATGCGGTGCGCTCGGTGCCAGAAACGGTCGGACTCCTCATCGATGGTATTCCTCGGCGGGAGAGTCAGATAGAGAAGGTGCTCGATGTCCTCAAAGAAAGTGGTCGGACCTTAAACCGGGTCATCTTTATCGATGTACCGGCCACGGTCTCAGTGGATCGTATCTCCAAACGCTATGCCTGTGAACGGTGTAAGCGTACGTATATTCTGGGAAAGAACCTCATTGATAGTGAAAAGCCGTGCCGGTACTGTGGCGGGCATATTATGCAACGGGCGGATGACACCGAAGAGGGCGTCCGCAAGCGCCACCAGATTTTTCATGAGGAAACCTTACCAGTTGTCCAGTATTTTGAAGGTACCGGTCAGCTTCTCCATGTGGACGGGAATCAAGAAACCTACCAAGTATTCCGCGAGATTCTCAATCATGTTCGACCTCACTAGACATGGCAAAAAATTGGGTCAAAACTGAAGCAGAAATCAATCGCCTCCGAGAATCAAGTCGGCGCCTCTCGAGTGTGCTTGAACGTGTCATGGCGAGCGTACAGCCTGGGATGACCACCATTGAACTCGATATATTGGCTGAGAAGCTCATTCGTGAAGAGGGGGGCACTCCGATATTTAAGGGCTATGGAGCAGGGAGTGGCCGGCCGTTTCCGGCGAGCCTCTGTGTGTCACTCAATAACGAGGTAGTCCATGGTATCCCGAGTGCGAATCGCACGATTCTGGAGGGTGATCTCCTGAAACTGGATATCGGGATGCGTTTTGAGGGTATGGTCTCTGATATGGCTCGGACGATGGCCGTCGGAACGGTAGCACCCGAAGCGATGCGCCTCCTTCAAGTAACCAAGGAGAGTCTCGATCGCGGTATCGCGGAGCTCCGGCCCGGGGCCCCTATCTCTCTCTATGCGGGTGCTGTGCAGAGCTTTGTCGAGGCAAACGGTTTTTCCGTGGTCCGTGATCTTGTGGGTCATGGTGTGGGGCATGAGCTCCATGAAGATCCGCAGGTACCGAACTATACGTCTCGGCATATGCATGACTTTGTGCTCAAGGCTGGAATGACGCTTGCCCTGGAGCCGATGGTGAATGCTGGTACCTTTGCGGTGCGCATTGCCCCAGATGACTGGACCTTTATAACGTCTGATGGCAAGCTCTCGGCTCATTTCGAGGATACGGTGGTGATTACAGCTGATGGAGCGGAAGTGCTGACAAGAATTGTCAGGTAAATCACAAAACAAAAAGCACAAAAGCCAAACAAAGCCCGGTACAACAAAGCAAAAAATCCTGTGTCTTGTGAGTTTGAAAATTGTGTTTTGTTTGGTCTTTGTGTTTTGAAGTTTGTGCTTTTAAGCCATAGTATCACTTGAAAAATCTTTTGAGTTTTTCAAACGTATTATTGGAAAATTATTATGAACTATCTCGGTCTTGATTGGGGCAAGGCGAAAATTGGAGTGGCGCTCGCGCATGAGGAAACGCGTCTGGCGCTCCCGTATGGCGTACTCCCGAATGATAACCAGCTTGTGGACGCTCTGGGTGCGCTTTTTGAACAGGAAGAAATCGGAACGGTGGTGATTGGGATTCATAAAAACGAAACCTATCAGGGTGAACATGAGGGAGAAAAGCTTGGTCAGCTCCTCGCGGAGCGTTTTTCGGTCATGGTGGCGTATCAGGACGAGATGTTTACCTCGAAAATGGCCCAACAAAACCTGATTTCCAAGGGTTACACCCAGGTATCGTCTCATGATGATGCCGAAGCAGCGAGTATCCTGCTTCAATCCTGGCTCGATCATGCCCGGTAGCTGTCGAGGCCACCTCTTTTGTGGTACAATACATGTGTAACTCGGAAGTTTCATTGATCCGTCATTTTTTCTATGGAAGTACCGTATCTTTCGGTGGTGATTCCAGCCTACAAAGAAGGGGAACGTATTGGCCGGAACCTGCTTGAAATCGACAAATACTTGAAGAGCAAGAACTATACCTACGAAATCATCGTGGTAGAAGATGGGAGTCCCGACAACACCGCTGAAGTGGCTCGGAATTATGCTCTCCAGATTCCGCATCTGCGGGTTATTGATAATGCCGAAAACCATGGCAAGGGCTATGTCGTCCGCCAGGGGCTCCTCGAGGCCCAGGGGAAGTACCGAGTTTTCCTCGATGCTGATGGTTCGACTTCGATCAATCATCTCGACACGTTTCTTCCTCAGCTCGAGTCGGGCTACGATGTCATCGTGGGTTCCCGCAAGATCGAAGGGTCGTTTATTCAGGTGCATCAACCCAAGCACCGAGAAATCATGGGCGAGGGAGGGAATTGGCTCATTCGTATCCTCCTTGGTCTCTGGAGCTATCCCGATACACAGTGTGGATTCAAGGCGCTCTCTGGTGAGGCAGCAGAACAGGTGGCGAGTCGGATGGTCGTCAACCGGTTTGGCTTTGATTTTGAGCTCATTATCCTCGCGGTCAAACTCGGATTCAAGATGAAACAGATGCCGGTCCGTTGGATGAACGAAGAAGGATCAACCGTGTCACTGACTGGTCCCAATGGCTTTATTCAGGTACTCATTGATTTGTGGAAAACGAAGTGGCGTCTTTTGACCGGCGCGTATCGGATTAACGAATACAGGCGGAAGTAGAATGAAGCCTTCGGGCTGAGGGTAAACCCTTCGACAGGTTCTCCTCGAGTCTGAGCGACCTCGGAGTCGATGACAGGGTAAAGAAAAAAACAAAATGTCAGTGGAAAAAGAAACAGTCAAAAAAGCAAGTACCGAATCAGAACTGCGTCAGGATATCGTGACGGGGGACTGGGTCGTGATTGCGACTGGTCGAGCCAAGCGCCCGGATGCTTTTGTGCAAGCGGAACGAATACCGGCTCGCGAAGAATTTGATCCCTTTGAACACCCTGAAGAGAGTGGCCAAGAAAAGGATGTTCTCATCTATCGACGGGACGATGGTGACTGGAGTCTTCGGGTGTTTCCGAACAAGTACCCTGCATTTTCACGAGGTAAGCCAGTGAAAGAGTTATCCGAGGGCCCGTATTTTGCTATGAATGGCGTCGGCTATCACGAATTGGTCGTGACACGTGATCCTCGTCGGTCACTCCCGCTCCTTGAAACCTGGCAGGTGGCCGAGGTGATTGACGCGTATCAGGAGCGATTTTTGGCGCTCATGAATCGGAAGAGCGTGAACTATATCCAGGTGATTCATAACCATGGCAAAGAGGCCGGGGCATCGCTGTCGCACCCACATTCGCAACTCATGGCTATCCCGGTTGTTTCTCCGTATATCGAACTGGAACTCGAGGGGGCGGAGCGTTACTACAAGAGTAATAAGCAAAAGGTTTATCGGGTTATTGCCGACTATGAGAGTCAGGGCAAGAAGCGGGTGGTTTTTGAAAACGAACATTTTATCGCTTTTTGTCCCTTCGCTTCGCGAGGAGCCTTTGAGATGATGATTGTGGGGAAGCGGAATAATCCCTATTTTGAACGGATTACCGAAGAAGAAAAGTTTGCCTGTGCCGAGGCCCTCCAGAAATCGCTCCAGGCGCTCTATGCTGGCCTGAATGACCCGGCCTACAACTTTTATATTCATTCTGCGCCCTGTGATGGACGGGATTATCCGCACTATCAGTGGCATATAGAAATACTCCCGCATACCGCTACCTGGGGAGGCTTTGAGCTCGCTACCGGTATCGAAGTCTCAACAATTGAACCGGAAGTAGCAGCCGAATATCTCCGTTCCAAACTGACCTCATAGACTACTATCATGATGTATGTTGTTGGCAATCTCAAGATGAATATGCTCTCCCGCG
>CAYNNJ010000031.1:0-9133 GCA_964398755.1 uncultured Bdellovibrionales bacterium | reverse complement strand
AGCGATTATCGTCATCCTCTCTCTTATCATGATCGTGATAGGCTCCATAGTCTACATGACCGCCGGAGGTAATGACTCCAAGCTCTCTACCGGCAAACTCATCATTACCGCTGCCCTCATTGGTCTTGCCTTAGCCTTAGCAGCGCCGTCATTTCTCAAAGAAATTGGGGCTATCTTAGGCTGGGGAGCTGTTGATGGCTCACCAGCAGACAGTGCCAAGAGTATCACCGAGATTCTCACTGGCATCCTCAATTTCCTCCTCTCAGTCATCGGTATCATTGGTATTATCATGATGGTAGTAGGAGGCCTCATGTACCTCACCGCCGCTGGAGATGAAGACCGGATCAATACTGGCAAGTCTATCGTCAAATACTCCCTTATTGGTATCACCGTAGCCCTCGCAGCTCTGGTTATCATCTCTCAGGTGGCGAAGTTTTTTGGATAATCTGGTAATCCAGGGGGACTGGACAAGGGAGGGGATATCTGGTATCCTCTCTACACAACCAGAAAGTCCGAAGTTGCTCCCGCCCTTGCTCTGAGCCTGTTGAAGAGTCGACACTCTCGTGCATCAGGGGACCAGGAGTAACCAGCCCGCACGCGGAGGATTTTTTCTGTTGTGGGTTTTTTGATTAATTAGTGCTTAGGCTCGAAAGCTAAGAAGCTAACGAAGCTATAAGCTATAAGCTAGTGAAGTATGATCGAATACGAACTGTTTTACGTGGTAGGAGAGTCGAAGGATGCCGAGCTCGCTCGTATCCGAGAAGATGTAGCCAAGTTGGTGGTGTCGTTTGGCGGGACCTTTCTCCCAGCCGAGACCGAGGAAAAGCGTAAGCTCGCCTATCCGGTGAAGAAGGAAACCCGTGGCACCTATATCGCCCGGCGTTTTACGCTTCCCGACAAGGACGAGCGCGATGAGACTGGCGTGAACCCGGAGGTACACCCGCTCGTCGAAATCAACCGTGCCCTCCAGCTCTCGAAGGATGTGCTCCGCTTTCTCCTCTTGAAGGCCGATACGCTCCCAGAACTGAAGGCCATCCCACGTGAGGAGCGCCCGAAGACCGAGAGTCGTGGTAATCGCTACGAAAAGCGCGGTGCCGTCCGTCCGATGCCAGCTCCAATCGCCCAGCCAGAAGAAGCGGCCAAGAAGGCCGTGAGCAGTGAGCAGATCGACGAGCAGTTGAAGGCCAAGTTGGATATCTAGTCAGGCTATGCCCGGTAGTGAAACTTCGACCATAGAAGAGCTGGAAGATTTTTCTGAATCTGGCATAATAAAAAGGAATAATTCATTTACTACGTAGACTCTCCCTAGCTTTTATAAAGAAAGCTGTCGAAGTTCTACTGCCGGGTATGAACGTTAATAAAGTGATTTTGGTCGGTCGACTCACTCGTGATCCGGACATGCGGACGACGACCTCTGGTCAGCAGGTAACGACTCTCTCGATGGCCACCAACAACTTTTGGACCGATAAGAGTGGCACCCGCCAGGAACGGACTGAATTTCATACCGTAATCCTCTGGGGGAGACTCGCGGAAATCGCTGGTCAGTACCTCACCAAGGGTCAGGAATGTTATGTCGAGGGTCGGCTCCAGACACGTGAATATACCGCCAAGGACAACACCGAACGCCGGGTGACCGAAGTGGTCGGCGAAACCATGCAGCTCGGCAGTCGAGCTCAGGGGAGTAGTGGAGGTCAGACACAGGGGAAGAGTATGGCGAGGAGCGCTGCTCCCGCCGCAGCCGCCGCACCGGCCGCCAAGAGCGCCCCGGTAGAAGAAGAAATCCCGACCATCAACCTTGATGATGAGCGTGATGAGATTAAAATCGAAGATGTCCCATTCTAAGCTCTGACTTTTTCTTTCGGCGAACTCCTTTGTCACTGGTCTCCGAGCCTCCCTCATCGTGCTACTTTGCACGCCTCGGTTCAGTTCTCGACCGTTTCGCGGATTTCATCCAAAAGAAAGAAGTCATAGCAATAGAGCAGTATTAGTTTATTATTATTCAAAACCTATGGAAGCAGCCATGAGCAAGAAGCTCGCCAACCTCGACTACAAAGACGCCTATTTCCTGCGCAAGTTTTTGAACTCGCAGGGCAAGATGTATCCACCAAAGCGCTATGGTCTCTCCGCCAAGGAGCAGCGTGCCCTCGCGCTGGCGGTGAAGCGCGCCCGTTATATGGCCCTCGTCCCATACCTCGTTCGCTAGTATGATTGGCCTGACTGATATCAAAACCGGGAGAACGATCATCCACAATGGTGAGCCGTATCTCGTCCTCGAATACCTCCACTCCATGATTGGACGAGGCGGTGCGGTGATGCGCACCAAACTGAAGAATCTCCTCTCCGGTGTTATCATCGACTACACCTTTACCGGTGCCGAGAAGGTAGAGGAGGCCGAGATGTCCAAGTCGCATGCTCAGTATCTGTATCGTGAGGGGGCAGAGTACCAGTTTATGGACAATGCTACCTACGATCAGTTCTTCCTTTCCGAAGACGTGCTCGGCTCAATGACCAAGTATCTGGTAGAGGGGACCGAAGTGAGTATCCTCAATTGGAACGGTCGACCGATCAACATCGAAATTCCCGTCAAAGTGACGCTCACCGTGACCGATGCCCCTCCGGGACTGAAGGGTGATACGGCTTCTGGTGGCGACAAGGTAGTGACCCTTGAAACGGGCCTCCAGGTCACAACCCCCCTCTTTGTGAAGACAGGTGATCGCATCATTGTGAACACCGAAAAAGGCACCTACGTCTCTCGCGCTTAGATTCTTACCCCGCTTCGGCGGGGTTGTTTTTTGGCTCAAACAAGCACCCATATCTCAATAATGGGGGATTGCCCTTTTGCGTGAAAAACGCTAGAATGGAGAGAGAAATATGAGGGCCTTTTGGTTCGTCATGTTTCAGTTGTTACCAGGATTACCTATGTCGCTTTCTGTCTATCTCTGGGGAGTCCGTCTCATTACACTCCTTTCTTTCTCGGCTTGGATAGGCATTGTTGTGGCAGTGGATCCACAGAAGGCTGGGACTATCGGGATGATACTGTTTTTCTCGAGTCTTTTTGCCAGCATGCTCGGTGTGCTCACACTTCTCCTCACCTCCGTCTATCGGCGAGCGCTCGGAGAGGTGAGTGCTATGCATCATCTCGGGAGTGCCTTTCGTCAGGCCTTTCTCCTCGCACTTTTCTCCATCGGTATCGTATTTTTTCAGAAGGAACGCATCCTCACCTGGTGGGACAGTGCACTCCTCTTTGCGGCGATACTCCTCATAGAGTATTCATTTCGTAAAATAGTTTCAGAGACAAAAGATTAAATCGAACATTCTGCACGCAACGACTATGGCCAAAAAGACAGACGGAGCATCATACGACGCCAGTTCCATCCAGGTACTCGAAGGACTCGACCCAGTGCGCAAGCGCCCGGGCATGTATATCGGTGGCACGTCGCTTGAGGGACTGCACCATCTCATCTGGGAAGTGGTCAACAACTCGATTGATGAGGCCATGGCGGGACACTGTAACGAAATTAGTGTTCGTCTCCTCCCGGACAATTGGGTGGAAGTCATAGATAATGGTCGTGGTATCCCAGTCGATATCCACCCTCAGACCAAGAAATCAACGCTTGAGACGGTCATGACGGTCCTCCACGCTGGTGGCAAGTTCGGTGGGAGTGAGAGTGGGTACAAGATCTCTGGCGGTCTCCACGGAGTTGGTGTCTCGGTCGTGAATGCCCTCTCTATCCATACCAAAGTCACCGTCGAGCGTCAGGGCAAGATCTGGTTTCATAGCTACAAGCGGGGCAAGCCAGAGGGGGTCGTCAAGTCTATCGGCAAGTCTACTCGGACTGGGACCACGGTGGCTTTTCAGGCTGATCCAGAAATTTTCCCTGAGATCAAGTACTCTTGGGCCAAGATTCTTGAGTACCTCCGCTACCAGGCCTTTCTCACCAAGGGGGTGCGTGTCAAAGTCGAGGACTGGCGCGAAGCGACTACGGAGGCCGAAGCCTACAAGGTGAAGCGCCATGGATTCTTCTTTGATTCCGGCATCATTTCGTTTGTGAAGTTCTTGAACCGTAAGCGCGAGGTCAAAAACACCACGCCGTTTTATGTCGAAAAGAACATTGATGACATCAACGTTGAGGTATCGCTCCAGTTTACCGATGGTTTCAAGGAGCACCTCTTTGCTTTTGCCAACAACATCTTGAACCCGGGCGGAGGAACGCATGTGACCGGCCTCAAGATGGCCCTCACGCGCGTCCTCAATGACTACGCCAAGAAAAACAACCTCATCAAAGAAAAAGAAGGCTCGATGACCTCGGAGGACTTGGCCGAAGGGTTGACGGCGGTAGTGTCGGTCAAGCTGGCCAATCCGCAGTTTGAGGGCCAGACCAAAGACAAATTGAATAACGTCGAAGTCCGTAGCGCTGTGTCGTCAGTGACGAGCGAAGCGCTCGTAGAATTCCTCGACACCCATCCAGCTGATGCACGGGCTATGATCGAGAAGTGTCTCCTCACCGTGCGGGCCCGTATCGCGGCTCGGGCTGCCAAGGATGCGGTCCTCCGGAAGGGGGCCCTTGAGGGCATGACCCTCCCGGGCAAACTCGCTGACTGCACCAGCCGTGACGCCAGTCGTTCCGAGATGTACATCGTCGAGGGAGATTCGGCCGGTGGTAGCGCCAAGCAGGGACGCAATCGGATGTTTCAGGCTATCCTCCCACTCCGTGGTAAGCTCGTGAACGTGGAAAAGACCAGTCTCGACAAGGTGGTGAAGTCGGATACTCTGAAGCCGATTATCATCGCCCTGGGAGTAGGTATCGGGGAGACCCTCGATATCGCCAAGCTCCGCTATCACAAGATTATAATCATGGCCGACGCCGACGTCGATGGTTCTCATATCCGGACACTCCTCCTCACGTTCTTCTACCGTTACTACGAGGAACTCGTCCGTGGTGGCAATATCTATATCGCTCAGCCGCCACTCTACAGACTCGCCAAAGGCAAGGACGTCCGTTATGTCTATACCGATGCAGAGAAGGAGCGCGTGCTCACTGATATGAGGAAGATTGCCGATGCCAAGGCGACCGCCAAAAAAGCCAAAAAAGCACAGGAGGCCAAAGATGCAGGCGAGGAGCCCGTCGAAGAAGCGCCCGAAGGATCAGAGACCGTAGGGGGCGTCGCCATCCAGCGCTACAAGGGTCTCGGAGAAATGAACCCAGAACAGCTCTGGGAGACCACTATGAACCCAGACAACCGCTGTATGCTCCAGGTCACCATCGAGGATGCGGAGGCTGCTGATGAACTCTTTGATATCCTGATGGGAAGCGAAGTGGAGCCTCGTCGTCGCTTCATCCAGACTCATGCGAAAACAGTCAAGAACTTGGACATCTAGTTAGAGCCTGTTTTCTGGCGCATTTCGTTGTTGTAAGTTGTAGTGCTCGACACCGTATCAGAATACGGCTTACTCCGCGCCTCGCTTACGCCTCGAACTGCGTACAGAAACCAAACTCTGACGGCCCTCAAATTTTTGGTTGACAGAGGGGCACCTTTGTAGTAGACTGCTTTTACTCAAAACACATGAAACTGCCTCTTGAAAACATCCAGTCGCTCATCCGCTGTCCGGTGTGCAACAAGAAATACCGGTCAACCAAGATGCTTGTCATCGACGAAGACGACAAGCGCACGACGCTCCACATGAGTTGTGAGGGGTGTAGTGCCTCGACCATCGTCTTTGTGTCTATGGGGCAATTTGGGGTGGTGACGCTCGGTACCCTCACCGATCTCGAACAGAGTGAAGCGAGGCGGGTGTTTCAGGGCGAGGCGGTGACGACTGACAATGTGATTGAGGCACATCAGTTTCTCAAACACTACGAGGGTGGAGTAGAGGCCTTTATACAGTAACCTAAGCGATTTTTTAAGACTTCATGTATGGCAGATATCAAACTGACAGCAGTGGTGCGTGAAAAGACCAGTGGTGACTCGCTCATCCGCGCACGCAAGGGTGGCAAGATTCCTGCTATCATGTACGGTCACAAGGGAGCATCACAGATGCTCTGGGTAGACGTCCTCACTTTCGGCAAGGTGTTTGCTGTCGCTGGTGAATCGAGCATTATCTCGCTTGAGATTGGTGAAGGCAAGAAGTCGAATGTCATCGTCCAGGACCTCGCCTACGATGCCATGACCAACCGTATTTCTCACATCGATTTCTTTGAAGTGAGCATGGACGAAGAGCTCGAAGCTCGCATCCCGCTTGAATTTGTGAACGAATCCCCAGCCGTCCGTGAACAGGGTGGTATCCTCGTGAAGACCCTGGAAGAAGTGACTGTGAGTTGTCTCCCGAAGGACCTCCCACACACGATTGCTATCGACCTCGCGACCCTCGTAGATTTCTCGGTCCACATCCAGGTGAAGGATCTCGTCCTCCCCAAGGGCGTCAAGGTACTTACTGACAAGCTCACCACGATTGTTCTCGTTGAGGCTCCTCGTACGGAGGCCCAGATGGCCGCTCTCGATGAAAAGGTTGAGGCTGACGTGACCAAGGTAGAGGGCGTGGTCAAGGAAGCTGATCCGAACGTCCCCGCTGTCGCTGAACCAAAGAAGGATGACAAAAAGTAATTTCCGCTTGGAAATACTCAAACAAAAAAGACCTCTGCGCGAGGTCTTTTTTGTTTCCGGTCCATTTCATTCTATGAGAGCCACTTTTCGAGTTCGTCTTGGACGGCAGGGAAGAGAGCGGAGAGAGTGGCGAGCTCTGCTTCCTTGAAGTTCTGGAGCACATAATCATGAGACGATATGCATGAGGTTTTGGTGGGCGTGCCCGTCTCACTGCCCGCGTGAAGCGGGCTGTGGTCGGGGCGGCCGATACCGAGGCGGATCCTGGTAAAGTCCTGGGTGCCAAGCTTTTCGATAATATCAGAGACGCCGTTGTGACCAGCGGCACGGGAAGAATTGGTCAGTTTGTAGGTGCCAGGAGCGATATCCAGATCATCATGGATGACGACGATGTCGGTCGGTTCGAGTTTGTAGAAATGGACGAGCTGGCTCACGGTCGTGCCTGAGGCATTCATAAAGGTTTCAGGTTTGACGAGGAGGACCTTTTCTCGGCCGACGAGACCAGTACTCACCAAGCCGGACATTTTTTTGTCGAGTTCAAAGGGACTCATGCCCCATACTTTCTCGAGGTAGTCGAGACACAAGAAACCGGCATTGTGACGGGTGAGGGCATGATTGTTACCAGGATTGCCGAGACCGATGATGAGTTTCATAAGGGCAGATGAATCATGAGTTATGAAGTATGACGTACGAGAATGTCTGTTTCTTTATCATGCTTCCTGCTTCAGTATTCTTACTTCTTCCTCTGTTGGGGAGGGAGCGGTTCGGAGAATGAGGAGTCTTCTGGGGTCAGGTCGGTTGGCGTATCAGGGAGAGCAAAGGCCTCGGCGAGATCAGTACCAATGACGAGGGCAAAGTCACTCTGGAAAGGCGTGGTCGGAGTAAAGGGGAGAGTGGCTGTCTCAGTAGGAGAGAATCGTTTCAGGAGCTCATCTAGGCTAAAAGGCTTGGCCAAGGCACTCCCGCGACTCTCCTTTACCATGATACTCTCTTCAAAGTCAGTATTCAAGGCGGTGATGGTGGCGAGGGTGACCTCCGAAAAACCGAGTTCGTCCCGGAGCAGGGTAGCAATTTTTGCCGTGACCTCTCGATCGATTGGCTTGGCGTAGAGGGTGATGGTAGGTGCTTCAGTTCTGATGGCCTGTCTACGCTTTTCGAGGACGTCTCGGTCAAAGATGTTTCGGCTGACGTCGGTAATCTCACTCCAGTTACCCACTCGGGGGACCAGGATAAAGGCCGAAACCGCGCCAACTTGCACGTGTGAGACGCGGAGGAGACTATCTTTCTTCCAGGCATCGATGACGGTAGTGCTAATGTTTTGGGTATCGAGCGATTTGGCCAATTCAAAGAAGCGGGTCATGTCCTCGGTCGGCATATCTGTCTTGATACTGTCACCGAGGGTATCGACGAGACGATGGAGTGTGACGATGTTAAAGAGCGTCCTGAGCGAAAGAGTTTTGTTCTTGATGGCCTGGATGACCTGCTGTTGGCGTTTGGCTCGGCCAAAGTCTCCCTCGGGGTCAGCATGACGCTCACGGACGTACTTGAGGGCGGTGGCACCGTCGAGCGTCTGCCAGCCCTTTTTGATCTCAAAGGTCTCGTAGCTGTAGTTCTTGCCGGGATAACGGGTGTCATACATATCACGCGGGACATCAACCGAGATGCCACCTAGGGTATCAACCACTTTTTCAAAGCCATCAAAGTCGAGGGTGAAGAAATAGTGGATAGGTAGACCAGTGATAGTGGTGATTGATTCTCGCAGTGGTTCGACACCCTCTTCATTTGAGAGTCCGTACTGGTAGACGGAATTGAGTTTGGTATAGAAGCCACTCTGCCCGATGGGGACGTAGAGATCACGGGGGAGTGAGAGGAGACCAATCCGTTTGGTGGTGAGATCGATACTCATAATCATCACCGTATCGGTCAGATTCTTGCCGGGGTAGTGTTCGCCGGCGCGACCGAGGAGGAGGATATTGATGCGACCTCCCTCGGCGCCTTTGAGCGGGAGGGACTCATCGCGGAGGTAGGCACGTGAGAGAGCTTGGAGTGAAGTGACAAAGGAGCGCGGTGACACCTGAGAGAACTGCATCCGCTCGCCTAAGGCAAGTCCCTGATAGAGGACAAAACCAACGCCAAAAAGGATGAGGGCGCCCACAATCATGAGGGCCGGCCACAGTCGCCTGGTACGAGGCCGGCGCCTTGGCGTTTGGACGGGTGGGAGACCACCTCCTCCGGTATCCGGGAGGACAAATGGCCGAGGTCCGCGGTCTTTCTGCGTGGTACGGATGTCATCCATAGAAAATCGAGAAATATGGCTCTAGTAAATGTAGGTAGTAGTGGGCTTGCCCCGTTAGAGCTCTATTTTTTCTTATGAGCGAATCGTTTTCGTCTAAAAAAGAAGGTGGGAAGCTTTTCAGAAAAAATGACCTATTCAAAGCTCTAACGGGGCTTGCTCAAGGGGTCAAAATCTGTTACAATTGCATTGTTTTACCAAATTTTGAGCGCATCCCTCATATGGCCAACGAAAATCAAA
>CAYNNJ010000030.1:0-9223 GCA_964398755.1 uncultured Bdellovibrionales bacterium | reverse complement strand
TATCCAGCTCCTCCCGCAGCCTCTCGTCCCACTTCCTGATCTCACGGAGTCACTTCCAGACAAGCCTGGTAAGAATTTTCTCTATTTCGGACGACTCTCAGCTGAAAAGGGGATAGGGACACTCATCCGGGCGTTTGCCGAACTCCATGATGGCGAGACCCTCTCGATCGTCGGCTTTGGGCCAGAAGAAGAACGACTGAAGTCACTCACATCTACACTGGCTCTCTCCGACAAAGTGAAGTTCCTCGGCCCGGTGTATGGCGATGATCTGCAAAAGATACTCCTCCCAGCCCGAGCGGTCGTCGTCCCGTCCGAGTGGTATGAGAACACGCCGTATGCACTCCTCGAAACCCTCGCCTCTGGGACGCCCGTGATCGCGGCTCGTGTGGGGTCACTTCCAGAGCGAGTACAGGACGGGTACAATGGATTTCTCTTTACGCCAGGGGATGCCCATGATTTGGCGGACAGGATTCGAGCGCTTGACACTGTATCACTCCCAGAACTCCAGAAAAACGCCCGGGAGAGCGTCATGGCGCTTGACCAGGCGACCTACCTCTCGGCCATCACCAGTCTCTATTCTTCCCTTACTAGAGCCAAAAAATAGCCATTCAGTACCCCTTGACAGAATGGCAAAAATAGTGTAATATGACCCGTTATCAGTAAATGGGTCTTTTCTTATGGGAAAGAAATGTGTGGTACTTGGTGGTGACGGCTTTCTCGGCTCTCACCTCGTCGACGACCTCCTCGCCCGCGGGTATGAGGTGCGCGTCTTTGACCGTTTCCACAAGGGTCGCATCAAGAACCTCAACCATTTGAAGGGGATTATTGAATTCCAGAAAGGTGACTTCTTGAACAAGCGTCACCTGTCCCGAGCCCTCAAGGGTATGGACTATGTCTTTCACTTTGTGTCACTGAGTACCCCCGCCTCGACGGCCAATGACCCACAGCGTGAAATCAAACTGAACCTCGAAGGAACCCTCCAGCTCCTCGACTTGTGCGTGAAACATAACATCAAGAAAATCATCTATCCGTCTTCGGGTGGTGCGGTCTATGGCAATGCCCTTGATGAAGTGGCGAGTGAAACGACTCAGGCTCGTCCGATGTCACCCTATGCAGTGACCAAGCTCGCCATCGAAGAACACCTGCATTTTTACCGACGTCAGTACGGTCTCTCCTTCGTCATCTACCGTATCGCCAATCCCTATGGTGAACGCCAGGATCCGAATGGCATCCAGGGGGCGATCCCGATCTTCATGAAGCACATGATGAAGAATGAGCTCATTGAACTCTATGGCAACACGGTGCGTGACTATGTCTACGTCAAAGATGTGACCGGCTTTATGGCGGACAACTTTGCCGAGAAGCACAAGAACTCAACCTACAATGTGGGGAGTGGCCGGGGCGTGGCGCTCTTTGAGCTCGTCCTCATGCTCGCCAAAACGACCCAGTCGATGCCTCGCATGAAACGCTTGGAAAAGCGTCCTTTTGACGTACAAAAAATCGTGCTTGACATCAGTCGGGCGAGCGAAGAATTTGGGTACTACCCGATGACCTCGCTTGAGGTCGGACTGGAAAAAACCCATGCCTATCTCAAGGAGAAATACGTTCATGAGCCCGTCATTCGGACCTCTTGGTTTGACATGAACGTCGCTCGGTTCGTAAAATGGAACCGAGTCTAGATTGTAGCTGTTTAACATTTCCAACCACCCTGAGGGGGAGTAATGACCGCGTTGAAAATTTTCTGGTCCTTGTTGCTGGGTTACCTGTTGACCGTGACGGCTGCGTTTGCGGGCGAGGGCGAATTTTCTGTCGTCTACGTGCCCAAGAATGCCGTAGCTGGGGATCGTTTCATCCCCGTAGAAGTGGTGCGTCCCTCACGGGAAGAATCTGTCCGTGCTCGGGCCATCATGTGGGTGCTCGAACAGCAGGTGGGCGAGTACATGCACCCCATGCAGGACGGGACCCGCTACGTGGAGCCCGCCAAGTGTGAGGCAATGGTCCTTCAGCTCAGAAATTCTAAGACGGGTGAGAAGACGGACCCGTATTTCAGGGCTGAGTGTTTCTCGGACCGGCTGTGGGCTGGAGACAAAGGTCTCCAAAGAATCGGGGTCTTCGATTCGGTCGACGATCTCTTGGTGTTTGTCGAACGATTTTCGTCCGAGCATTTCAAGCGCCGGCGAGAGTCAATCCTTCGTCGCACGGATGACCCTGGTCTCCGTACATGAGCATCTGACCGGAACCTTCGAGCAGTCACCGCATTCGCGGGCGGCTGCTTTTTTCTTTACCTAGCTTTCTTTCAATCGGATGCGGGCATCGAGGACCCGGAAACGCGAGGCCTCGGGGAAAGCGAGGAGGGGATTGATATCGAGTTCGGCAATTTCTGGGAAGTCGCGGACAAGGAGTGAGAGCCGGCCGATGGCACCGAGAAGCGTGTCCATATCGATGCCAGCCTGCCCCCGAGTACCAGTGAGGAGCGGGAGACTCTCAAGCTCACTCAACATCTCACGGGCGTCTTCTTCGGTGAGTGGAGCAAAGCGGAACGCCACATCATGAAAGGTCTCGACATAGATACCACCGAGTCCCACCATAAGGAGCTGGCCGAGTCCTGGCTCTTCTTTCATCCCGAGGATAATCTCACGACCACCGGTCTCGGCCATCTCGACCATGAGCGCGCCCTCGAGTTTGGCCTCGGGCACATGTTCGGCCACTCGGGCGAGGAGCGCGTCATACTGCTCCCCAGCCTCTTCTGGTTTGACATTGAGCATGACACCACCAGCATCAGACTTGTGACTGATATCGGGGGAGACTATTTTGAGGGCGACCGGACCAGTGAAATCCCGGCTCGCCGCTTTGGCCTCGTCGGCACTGTGTACCGTAGCACTTCGGAGGAACTGAAACCCATAGGCCGAGAGGACGTCCCAGACTTCGGATTCGTAGAGCGTGGTCCGTCCATCAGCCCTCACCTGTTTGATAATCTTCTGCGCGCTGGTTCGGTCGATATCACTCCAGGCAAACGGAGTAGAGAGTTGGTGTGTGCGCCAATTGGCGACCTGAGCGAGCGCTCCAAGGGCACGAGCCCCGTCCTCGGGATAGGTGAGGACGGCTACTTCGTGTTCATCGAGGATCGCTATCCCTTCGGCAAAGGCGCCAGCGCCGGCCATGATAGCGACGATCGGTTTCTCGGTATGATGTTTGGTATCGACGATAGCCAGCGCCGTGTCACGTACCTCAGTCGTCGTTTGGGGAGTGATGATGACGAGGAGCATGTCGACTTCGGGATCACGGGCGAGTGCCTCGAGGGCAAGACGATAGCGGTCGGCTGGAGCATCACCCAAGACATCGACCGGGTTGTGTCGCGAGGCCGAGGGTGGGAGAGGGTCAAGGGCGGTGACGGTTTCTCCGGAGAGGGTGGCGAGGGTGAGGCCACACTGCGAGGCCATGTCGGTAGCGAGGACGCCGAGACCACCGGCGTTCGTGATGATCCCAATCCGTTTCCCCTCGGGGAGGGGATTGCGAGAAAAGACCATGAGGAGGTTGGCCAGTGACTGGAGGGACTCGGCGCGGATGATGCGAGCTTGACGGAAGAGGGCTTCATAGGCAGCGTTACTCCCAGCAAGCGCCCCGGTATGTGAGCTTGAGGCGGCGGTCCCGGCATCGGTGGTGCCGGACTTGAGCGCGATTACGGGCTTGGGCTCGGAGCGAGCGAGGATGGCGCGACCAGTCTCGATGATATGTTCACTATCGCGCATACCCTCCGCGTAGAAGGAGAGCACTTTCGTCTCTTCATCCTGGGCAAAGTACTCGAGGAACTCTATTTCGCTGAGGATGGCCTTGTTGCCGTCACTCACAAAGGCTGAGAATCCGAGTCGTCCCGCCGAGAGATCAAGGAGGGCTGTACAGAGGGCGCCACTTTGGGAAAAGAAGGTGATACCCCCCACTTTGGGCATACCACTCGCAAACGAGGCATTGAGACCAAGCGCGGGATGGAGAAAGCCAAGACAGTTGGGTCCGAGGAGGGCAATGTTGTATTCTTCGGCGATCTCACGAACTTCATCCTCGAGTGTGGTACCGTCGGCACCGGTCTCTTTGAATCCTGATGAGATGATGACCGCTGCGGGGATTTCCTTTTCACCGACTTCCCGGAGTACGGCTGGTACGAGGGCAGCCGGGATGATGATGATGGCGAGATCGATTTCTTCCTTGATATCGGAGAGGCTGGGGTAGCAGGGGAGATCAAAGAGACGGTCAGTTTTGGGATTGACGGGGTAGATGTGCCCGGTGTAGCCGTAGGAGAGGAGGTTCTTGGTGAGACTTGAGCCGACACTGCCGACTTTGGTCGAAGCACCGACGACGGCGATAGAACGCGGAGAAAAGAGAGGATGGAGATTCATACGGAGTGTTTGTTTTAGGCTATTTTGTGTCTCTATTTTACCGCAAAACCGTACCCTTGACAAAAAGCCGAAAATTTGCTAAGATAAAAGGTCTAAAAATTGACTCATGGCTCCCTATGCAAACTCGTAACTTTTGGCTTTCCCGAGAGGTTTTACTCGGTACCGCACTGACTCTATTGATCGCCGTCCCGGTGATTGTTTTGGGTGGCTCCAAAGACGTTTATGTCGATAAGGACGCCAAGGGTTCCGAAGAGGGAACCTCGAATCATCCATATCACAGTATCTCCAAAGCGCTCAAGAACGCCAAGGAAGGAACGAACGTTCATATTTCCAAGGGAACGTACAAAGAAAACATCACCATCCCCAAGGGCGTGAAGCTTTTTGGGAAGAAGAAAGATATCGGTGATGTCGTGATCAAGTCTGACAACGGCGACAAACCGACGGTGACTATGAAGCATCAGACGGAACTCAACTTCCTCACGATTGAGGGTGGTCGTCATGGCGTGCGTGTCCTCGAGGATGCCAAGGCCAAGATCTACAAGGTGACCATCAAGAAGAGTGGCCGTGATGGTATCCATATCGACTCGGCTCCTCGTGATAAGAAGCACCGAGCCCTGATCGACAGCGTTGAAGTGCGAGATAGTGCTCGCGCCGGTATCTACTCTGAGAAGCGTGATATCGTCGTTATCAATAGCAATATCCATAACAACAAGAGCGATGGTCTCGACCTGGCTGCCAGCATGGAGGCATGGCTCGAAGACAACCGCATCAACAGTAACGGTGGATCTGGTATCAAGGTGGTCCTCGATGGCGCTTCGGTCTGGTCCAAATCCAACAGTATCCGCAACAACGCCCGTGAGGGTGTCGAAGTGAACTCGTATGGTGCCGCCGGTAACGTGGGCTTGAAGAAGGCCCAGTTGGTAGGCAATGGACGCTACGGTATCGCTCGTGTCGCTCGTACTGCTAACGGCTACAAGTCATTCGGTGGTATTATTCTCGGTACAGGGGTCAATGACAATCGCATCGATACCAATCGTGTCGGCAGCACTTCACCAGTACTGCGCGGGTTCTAACGATAGTTTGACTAAGCCCGGTGGGAATACTTCGACTAGGGTATATATCTTGTGATAATGCACAAAATAAAAATATCGAAGGGTATCGATTATACTAATGGAAACTCTCATAACTTGAGCTACAAGTTGTCAAAGTTTTACCACCGGGTATGAAAATTGCATTCATCGGCCAGAAGGGAATCCCTGCCATCGCGGGCGGGGTGGAGAAGCACGTCGAGAAACTCTCTACACGTCTCGTGGCTGAGGGTCATGAGGTGACGGTCTATGTCCGTTCACACTATACCCCGGCGACACTCGAGACCTTTCAGGGGGTGAAGCTCGTGCATGTCCCGAGTATCCACACCAAGCATCTCGATGCTATCTCACATACACTGTTTGCGACGCTCCATGCTCTCTTTGCGGAGTATGATGTGATCCACTATCAGTCGATTGGGCCGAGCATCCTCTCCATCATCCCACGGCTCTTGAAGCCCAAGTGTCGCGTCGTCGCGACGTTTCACAGTCGAGATTATACCCACAAGAAGTGGGGATGGATGGCGCGTACGTTTCTCCATATGGCCGAATACATCACGTGTACGGTGCCGGAGCGTACCATCGTCTCAAGTGAGACCCTCATCGACTATGCCAAATCGACCTATGGTCGCACGGTGGCCTTTATCCCGAGTGGGGCTGAAGTAGCTTTTGAATCAGATACAACCGTACTTGCCGAGCTCGGGCTTCGTTCCAAGCGCTATCTCCTCGCGGTGCATCGGCTCGTCCCACACAAAGGGACACACTATCTCATCAAGGCCTTTAAGGAACTGGAGGACACCAATCGTATCCCCAACAACTTTAAGTTGGTGATCGTGGGGACACATGCTGATACTGAAGAGTACGAAAAGTTTCTCAAGCACTTGGCAGAGGGACGCTCCAATATCATCATGGCCGGTGAGCGGACAGGACAGGCGATGGAATCACTCTATTCGCATGCCTACCTCTACGTCCAGCCATCTGAACAAGAAGGATTGTCACTCGCTCTCCTTGAGGCGATGGGACATGGACTCCTGCCACTTGTGAGTGATATCGAACCACACAAAGAGGCTGTAGCCAATACCGGCGCTTACTTCCCGGTCAAAGATATTGAAGGGCTCAAAAAAGAATTGGCCTATTTCATCAACAAAAGTGACGAAGTAGCTGTCCTCGGTCGGGCCGCTCAGGAGCGAGTCCGTGAGCACTACAGCTGGGAAGCCGTGGCCAAGAAAACGATCGAAGTGTACCGCGATGTGACGGGAGGCAATTTGAATGAACACTATGTCAAATCTCAAGGTCGCTAATTTTATTCCGATTCATGCGTCCTGGCGTCGCTCTTTTTTTGTGGCGCTTTTTTTTGTCACCCTCGCGTCGCTTCTCTTTTGGCTGGATGATTACCGGGTGTATCAGTCAGAGATGCGTATCCTCGTCATTGGCAAAGTGCCTACGGTCGCAACCGATCAGGTGGTTGAGAACTTTACCGAGCTTTCACGCAATTTGTCGTTCTATGAGCGAGTGCTCGCTGGCAATGATCTCATTGATGATCATTTCGAAGGGTATACCAAGGATGAGCGTAAAGCTGCCTGGAACGAGATGGTGACCGTCAATCGTAGCGCTCAAAGTGGCGTACTCGTCGTGACCGCGCGCGAAGCGTCACCAGAATCGGCCAAGCGTCTCTCAGAAGAGACCGGGCGGGCCCTGTTTGCGGTGGCTGCTTTCTATTATAATGTGAAGACCGATATCGATCTCCGCGTCGTTGATGAACCAATCATCAAGACGGTTGTCGGGGAGCCGATACGGTATGTCGTGACGAGCCTCGGGAGTGCGCTTTTTTTGACCACTCTTTTCTTTATGCTTCTGTCGCTCCTCCCGACTCTTTTTGGTCGGGATCTAGGACGGACGCCTGAGTTTCCAGTCGGGGCGAGTGTCCCATATATCGATCCTCAGAAATTTGTCCCGGAGCGTCCGGTGATGACATTTGAGTCCGCTCCCAAAACACGGGGAGAGACACCCGAGACGCCGGCTAAAGCGGAGACGGAAAGTGTGACTACGGAGCGACTGCTCCCAGGGATGGATGCGACCGAGCTCCCTTTTCAGTTTGAGACCAATTTCCCAGATGATGAAGCAGAGGAGACGACCGAGCTCGCCGATCTCCCGGTCATGAATGGCTTTGTCGAGTCGACGCCGATTGCGCCGGCCACACCGGAACCAGTGAAGAAGGATGAGCCGACGATCGAAGAATACAAACGACGTCTGAACGAACTCCTTTCAGGTGGAAAATAATTTCTTTTCTATCACCATGCAGCATTCTAAGAAGTTTTGGATCATCTTTGTTACCGTGGCGGTCATTTTTTTGACCGGTTGGTTTGTGTTTTGGGAAGTGCGCACTCACGGGCTCGAGAGTCTGAAGCGTCTGCTTGGGATTCTCCCGGTAGGGCAAGAGACACGGACCGATCTCGACACCGTCATCTCGCTCGCTGACTCACTCCTCGATACTGATGGCCAGGAAAAAACATTTCTTTTGTTGTTCCAGAACAGCATGGAACTCCGCCCAGGAGGTGGCTTCATCGGGAGTTTTGGTATTCTCAAGGTTCGTGATGGTCATATCACCCAGTTTCTGGTCCATGACACCGGCAACTTTGACGGGCGTATCCCCGACACGGTTGCTCCGCCGTACCCCATGAAGGAAACCCTCAAGATTCCTTCGTGGAAGTTTCGTGATTCCAACTATTCTCCTGACTTTGCCGAAAATGCCAAGTGGGCCGAAACGTTTTATCAGATGGGGCAGGGTGGCGAAAAGTTTGATGGTATCATCGGGGTGACTACGAACGTCCTCACGTCATTCCTCCGGGTAACTGGACCGGTGGAACTTGAGGGCTACCCAGGTACCTATGGGGCTGACAACGCGATCCTCGATCTAGAGTATCAGGTAGAACAGGGCTATCTCAAGCAAAATATCGATTTTGGCGAACGCAAATCAGTGATGGGAATCCTCGGACTCGAGATACTCGATCGAGTCAAAGCTCTGCCGCTTAACAAGAAATATGAGCTCTTCCAAGTCATGCTCGATGATCTCAATCGCAAAGACGTCCAGCTCTTGTTTCGTGATGAGAACCTGCAGGAGACGGTGGTGGCAGCGGGTTGGGACGGACGTCTCGATATTGACTGGCAGAATGACTATCTCCTCCTCGTGGATGCGAACCTGAACTCCTTTAAGAGTGACTATTTCGTCAAGCGCTCGTATGACTATACCGTAGACCTCAGTAAGGACGCCCCCGAAGTGACGCTTGCGGTGACGTATCGTCATACCGCCGAGAAGAGAGACTGGTTTACTAAGGACTATCAGACGTTCCTCCGGGTCTATGTGCCACAGGGGAGCTATCTCACGAGTGCGACCAATACCGCGACCGAACCCGTATTTGGTGAGTTTGCCAACAAAAAGTATTTTGGGATGCTCGTCCATGTGCCTCTCGGTACCGAAAAGACAGTGACGCTTCGCTATACCTTGCCGAAGGACATGGAGCGGACATGGTATGATTTGAAGGTAGAGAAGCAACCAGGTCTCAACGATGTGCCAGTCTCAGTCACGGTCATCCAGGCTGATGGCACCAAAGAAACCAAGACGTTTACTCTCAATAGAAACACAATATATAGTGAGATTAAATGACGTAATTCTGCGTCATCCCGCACTCGATGCGGGTTCCAGCTGTTTCGAAACCCGCAGTTTCGAGGCAGTAGCCAAGGGGTATC
>CAYNNJ010000029.1:0-9238 GCA_964398755.1 uncultured Bdellovibrionales bacterium | reverse complement strand
GTGTTCAGGCTATGTATCCTGCATCGAACAACCGCATTACAGCCACGCCTGTGGTCACAACAGGAACTGGAGTTGCTAACTGTGGTACGACAGGTAATGGTCAGTTCTTGGTAGAAGTCGAGTCTATTGATCTCGGTACTTCAGCCGCTGCGACTGCCTGTGAGACCGATAACGGGACAGATATTACCCCAGCAGGTGTAGTATTCCCAGCAGGTTGCTAGTCAAGAATTTCTCGCAGAATACAAACACCCCATCTCGGGGTGTTTGTTTTTTTCTCTGCGCGCAGTATTAGGTGAAAGTAGGGGTACTTGTCTCTGTGATAAAGAGACAGAAAATGGTATACTAGAAAAAAACATATGGGAGAAATATTTTTTCTTATCTTAGGATTGGCTGTAGGCAGCTTCCTCAATGTCGTCATACTACGGTTGCGGTCAGAGGAGTCACTTGGCGGACGGTCGCACTGTCGGCAGTGCCTGGAGCAGATACACTGGTATGACAATATCCCGGTACTCAGCTATCTCTGGTTACGAGGTCGATGTCGGTCCTGCCAAGCATCGTTTTCCTGGCAGTATCCCATGGTAGAGGGGTTGACGGGTGTGTTGTTTCTGTTGGTGGGGAGATATTTCTTTGATTTGGCTGACCAAGCAACCTGGCTTGAGGCCTTGTGGCTCCTTGGTCTCGTGGCGCTCTTTGTGGTCATCGCGGTCTACGATATTCTGAATATGGAGATTCTCGTCTCGGTGCTCTGGATGGTCCTCATTTGGACACTGCTCTACTATGGATTGAGTTTTGAGGGAGGTGAATCGCTCTGGTGGGGACGTGAGATGCAGGCGCTTGGCGGTGCACTCGTCGTAGGAGGATTTTTTTTGACGCTGGTACTAGTATCGCATGAGACCTGGATGGGTTGGGGAGACGTGTGGCTCGGTGCCCTCTCTGGATTGATTGTAGGTCTCCCGGCGGTACTCTTTATGATGACCCTCTCTTTTGGCATAGGAGCGCTTATCGGTATTGGCCTCCTCGTTTTTGGACAGAAAGGCATGAAGGCGCAGCTCCCTTTTGCTCCATTTCTTGTCCTGGGGACACTTTTGACACTTCTCCTGCCACAGATGATTCCAGATTACACCTGGGCATTTTTTCTCTGAGATAACTATGATGCAACCAACACGCAAGACACTGGCCGCTTTTTCTCTCATTGAGCTCCTCGTGACTGTGGCACTCATTAGTATCCTTTCGGGTGTCATTTTGGCAGTTTCTGGCAATGACCGTACATCAGAGCAACTGGAGAACTCAGCCCGGCAGGTGGCGGGAGCCTTTCGTGAGGCTCAGAATTATGCCTTGACGGGTTATCAAGGAGTGACAGGTACGGATCCGTGTCGGTTTACTGTTGCGTGGAGTGGGACTGGTTATACCACGACGTATTCATACAAAGATGGGGCGGGTGCTTGTACTCAGACGGCGTCACTCCGTTCCTACCAGCTTGCGGATGGGGTGGCGTTTTCGGGTACCGGTAGTTTTTATTTTACCCTGCCACATGCCACTATAGTCCCGGCAAACAACGTGACCGTATCTCTCACCAAAGCTGGGAGCACCCATGTGGTGTGTGTCTCCGCGACGGGACTGATCAATAATTTTGATGGCACAACGTGTCCATAACCTATGCAGTACCTACGGATATCCAGCATATATCGGAAACAAAGAGGATTCTCCACTCCGGAGGTGCTCCTTTCGATGTTTGTGCTCACTACCGGGTTGGTGGCCGTGATTGCGGTGATGGCGGGGAGCCTCCGCTACTCTTTTAGCAATCGCGACACGATTATCGCTGCCGATTTGGCGCAAGAGGGGATAGAGCTGGTACGAAATGTGCGAGACAATGATTTTGCCGCGGGTAACAATGGTTTTACGGCATTTGCGCAGAGTGACAAGCACTGTCGGATCGACTGGAATGATCCAGATACTGATCTTGATTGCCAGTTCAGCCAGGGGAGCTTGTCGCGCTATACGCTCGAGTATACTGGGGGGATGTATCAACACGCCACCTCCCCGACGGACCGCTTCTCCCGTTATATCTTTATTGATTATGATACCAATGACGGCGAGCATGCCCTGGTCCGGAGCTTTGTGATCTGGGGCGGAGCGTCACTCCCGCCAGCGAGTGGGAGCTCGGCTACCTGTGCGGGGTCTGCTACGTGCGTTTTTACCGAGGCGTTCCTCACTAATTGGAAATGATATGACTATAACTCGTTTTCACTCTCCATCATTTCGGGGTTTTACACTGATTGAAGTATTGGTGTCGATGTTTATTTTTTCGATTATGATGGTGACAGTGTCGCAGGTCTTTGCCTCATCATTTTCTGGTTACCGGAGTACTCGGGCTATCCAGCGTGATATCGATAACGCCCAGTATTCTCTCAATGTCTTGGCCAAAGAGCTTCGGACGAGTTCGGTTGTGAATCCAGCCTCGGGGACGCTCGTCAACTCGTCTTTTGTCCAGTTTTACGACCATTCCCAGGGGAAGTGTTTTCGGTACCGAATCAACCAAGGCAATCTCCAAGTCGCCTCGGCTGATGTCGCTGACGTTGCTACGTGTGGGAGCACGAGTCTCGTATCTTTTTCGAATATTACTACCGGCGTCATCAACGGTTCGTTTCGAGTAACACCATCAACGGGTACGCCAGCTCATGTCGGCAAGGTCACCATCTCACTCGATATTTCTGAGGGTTCTAGTCACCACGCCCGTATCCAGACCACCGTGTCGCTTCGTGACTTTGGTATGTCTGGGCTCTAATTATATACGCTATGATATCCAAACCTACACATCTCCGTGGTTCAGTGCTCGTCTTTACTCTCCTCATCTTGGCCGTGATACTGTCGACAGCTCTCAGTGCTACTGGAGTCGTGGTCCTCGGTAAGAATAGCTCACGGGCTACTGAGAAGTCCGCCCTTGCCTTTCAGATCGCCGATGGGGCGGCCGAGAATGTGCTCAAGCGTATCTATAAAGACACCGATGACACGCTTGATGATTTGGCGAATGGTTTGTACCATGATTCGGAGCAAGGTGGTAATGGTCCTCGTTGTAGTGGTGGTACGGTAACGGGCGTGTTGCCATCAGCAAGTTCCGGGACGTATACCGTGACTTTTTTGGATAACAATGACGACCCACTTGAATGTAGTGGTACAGGCTATGCTACTTACAATGAGTGGAGGGCTAAGCTTGCAAAAATTGTTTCTTCTGGAACTTATGGTAGTGCTACTCGTGCTATTGATATCGCTATCGAACCACCAGCCTGTATCGAAGCTACAGTTGACGATGTTGATGGCAATACCTACGATACCATAGCCATCGGCAACCAGTGTTGGATGAAACAAAATATGCGGGTCGGAACTCGTATCAATAGTAGTACGGCTCAAACAAATAATAGCCCCATGGAAATTATAGAAAAGTATTGTTATAGTGATAACAATGGGAATTGTACGGCCCCGCATCCGAACGAGCCAGATGGCGGACTCTATTTGTGGGATGAGGCTATGCAGTATGGCTCAAGTGAAGGAGCTCAAGGAATTTGCCCTACAGGTTGGCATATACCTACCGATAATGACTGGTATACGCTCGAGAATTTTTTGGATCCAGCTATCAATGATCCAAACGCGATGGGACCGCGGGGTGTTACTGCTGGAACTCAATTGATGCCTGGAGGAGCATCCGGATTTGAAATGAATCTGGCAGGATTCTGGCGAGGTGCATTTGTAATGGGCGGTACTATTGGGATGGCATGGTCCTCGTCAGAGTTTGATGCATCGGCTGCCTATATACGTCAAGTCGATTTAAGTCGATCCGATATAAATAGAAGTAGTGGTAATAAAACGCACTCACTTTCAGTACGTTGTATCAAAGATTAATTTAATATTGGATTGAGATTTTATGTTTACGCAATCTGGAATCCTCGCATTTTTTGTGATAGTGACAGTGTTTATGAGTGGTCTACCAATACCAGTGACTGCTTCAATAGTTCCTTGTGGCTTGAGCCAGGATGATGCGACTACTCCGCTTCCACTTGATGAATCCAAGCCCTGCACCCTCTGTCATATCGTCTTGGGTGGTCAAGGCCTGGTTGCCTGGGGTCTCAAAATCATGTCTATCATAGCTATCACGGTCATCTTTGCCATGGGTGTCCTCTACATCCTCTCAGCGGGGAATAGTGGCATGATGCAAACGGCCAAAGGAGGCATGATTGCTGCGCTCATTGGCTTTGCGGTCATGCTTTCTGCCTATCTCATAGTGAATGTCATCCTCACTGTCTTGGTAGACACAGCGAGTCCAGATAAACCCTTCCTCAATCTCACCGCTACCCAAGGTTATTTCAACTTTGCCTGTGATATTACGTCCAATGTGAATGGGAAATAAGTACTTCTTTCAAATCTCAACGCTCAAATAAGGCAGGGACAAGAGCTTGTCTCAAAATGTCCATATTTCGGCTGAAAACCTCTCAAAGCTCGTCAGGTTATGAATATAGCCTTTCTCACTTTTCAAGATTTTCATCACGAAATCTGAACATTTTCTCAAGACATGAGATTTGAGAGAGGTACTTTTGGGAGTTTCGCTTGCTTTCGGGGGATGATATACTGAGAGATATGAGTGTCATTCCACGAGAAATAACCGAACGAGCGAAGCTGCTCCGTGAGACGATAACCAACTATCGTACGGTTCAGCATGAACAGGATATCTCACTTATCTCGCCCGAAGCACTCGATTCACTTAAGCATGAGATTGCAGAACTGGAGAATAAGTATCCCGAGCTCATCACTCCTGATTCACCGACCCAGGTAGTGGCGGGCGCCCCGGCCCCGTTTTTGAAGAAGGTCAGGCACACCGTGGCCCAGTGGTCATTTAATGATGCTTTTACCATCGATGATATCCGGGCTTTTGATGCTCGGGTGAGGAAAGTAATCGGTGGATCACCGACCTATGACCTGGAGCTCAAGATAGATGGTCTCAAAATTGTCCTCACCTACCAGCAGGGACTACTCATGACGGCAGCGACTCGTGGTGATGGATCAGTCGGGGAGGATGTCACCCACAATATTCGTACGATTGCCTCGGTCCCGCAGCGGCTCTCTCGATCGATTGATCTCATTGCCGAGGGTGAGGTATACCTGACACGTTCGGGTTTTACTCAGTTGAATACGCTTAGGCGTGCGGCTGGGGAAGCAGAATTTGCCAATCCGCGTAACGCTGCCGCCGGCTCAATCCGCCAGCTTGATCCGGCTATTGCAGCTACACGTCCGCTTGGGGTCTTTCTCTATGATGTAGCAGAGACTTCTGAGGCATTTCCTGCGACGCAGGGTGCAGAGCTCACTTATCTCTCGGAGCTCGGCTTTCCCGTCAATCCCGAGCATGCGCACGCAGAAACCATCGAGGATATACAGGCATATTGGCAGAAATGGCAGGGCAGTGCCCGGGAACAAGTCGACTATCAGATTGATGGTATCGTACTCAAAGTCGAGTCCAAAGCCATGCAGGAAGTGCTCGGGTATACCGGTAAAGCGCCCCGTTTTGGCATAGCCTACAAATTTCCCGCCGAGCAGGCGACGACGGTCGTTGAGGACGTCCAGGTGCAAATCGGAAGGACGGGAGCACTCACGCCGGTCGCTCATCTCCGACCGGTCCATATTGCTGGGACCACCGTCAGTAGAGCGACGCTCCACAATTTTGATGAGATCAAGCGTCTCGGGGTACGTATTGGCGACACGGTCATCCTCCAAAAAGCGGGGGATATTATTCCAGAGATTGTCTCAGTGATCGAGGGGCTCCGTACCGGGAAAGAGAAGCGTATTGCTATTCCGAAACAGTGTCCCATTTGTGAGGCGGTCGTCGAAAAGCGCACTATCGGTGGTCGTGATGGTGAGGAGGAGAGTGCGGCACTCTATTGTTCCAACCGACGTTGCTTTGCTATCGAAAAAGAGTATCTCATCCATGCCGTTTCCAAAAAGGGACTTGATATTCCTGGTTTGGGCGAAAAAATTATGGAGCTCCTCATGAATGAGGGTCTGGTCAAAGATATTGCTGATATTTTTGCCCTGACGGCCGGTGATTTGGCACCACTTGAGCGATTCGCAGAAAAGTCGGCGCTGAAATTATCTGATTCTATTGCGGCAGCCAAAAAGGTACCCCTGAGTAAATTTTTGTTTGCCTTGGGTATTCATCATGTCGGTGAGGAGACAGCAGAACTCATCGTTCAGAGCTTTTTGTCTCGACTTCGGGCTGAGAAGGTGGATACTCCCCAGGCAGTAGGGCGGTTCTTTCGGGCACTTTCGACCGAGGAAATCTTGGCGGTAAAAGGCATTGGTGAGTCCGTTTCGGACACTCTTGAGGCGTGGTTTGCCGCCAAAGACCACCAAGCACTCCTCGAAAAGCTGACACATGAGGGCGTGGTGATACTCCTCCCCAAAGAACGCACGCAAGCCGGAGTGTTCGCGGGTCAAACCTTTGTGCTCACGGGCGAGCTCGCTTCCTTTACAAGAGATGAGGCCAAAGCTATCATAAAGGAGCGTGGTGGCTCTGTTTCCTCGAGCGTGAGCCGAAAAACAAGCTACGTTTTGGTCGGCGCCGATCCAGGAAGCAAGTTCACGGAAGCGCAGAAGTTGGGAGTGCCGATTATTGAAGAACAGGAATTTCGAAACATGATGGGTGTCTAATACTCTTTCTTATGCTGTCTACTGAGGACGTCAAACACATTGCACTCTTGGCCCGGATTGGACTCCATGACGATGAGGTGCCGATGTATCAACGCGATCTCTCCGCGGTGGTGGATTTTTTTACTGAACTCGAAAAGCTCGATACCGAGGGCGTGACCCCGATTGGACATATCACGGGCCGTTCCAATGTGTTAAGGAGTGATGAGCATGAAACCTTTGTCAATACGGGTCGTGACCAGATTCTTGAGAATGCTCCAGACACCAAAGATGGCTTTCTCAAAGTAAAATCAGTATTTTAGCCACCCAAAATGATCCGAGAGTTACATCAAAAATTAGTATCAGGTGAATGTACCGCCGTCTCGCTCGTCGAGCAGTATTTTGCCGTGATTGAGAAACAGGAAGGTGAGATACTGGCCTTTCTGACCCTCCGAAAGGAGCAGGCCCTCGAAGAAGCGCGTGCCGTGGACCAGCGGATTGCGAGCGGCGAAGCTATCGATCTCCTCTCGGGTATCCCCGGGGCACTCAAAGACAATATCCTCCTTGCGGGTGTCCGAGCCACGAGTGCTTCCAAAGTGCTCGACAGCTATATAGCGCCATATGACGCGACCGTGGTCGAACGACTCAAAGCGGTACAGGCGGTATTTCTCGGCAAGACCAACATGGATGAATTTGCTCTGGGGTCATCGACCGAAAGTAGCGCCTACCAGGTGACCAAGAATCCAGCCGATGTGACGCGGGTACCAGGAGGGACATCCGGTGGTTCGGCTGCGGCCGTCGCTTCTGGCGAAGTAGTGTGGGCGCTTGGGTCTGACACCGGGGGATCGATTCGTCAGCCGGCTGCGTTTTGTGGAGTGATGGGGCTCAAGCCAACCTATGGCCGAGTCAGTCGCTATGGTCTCATGGCTGGTGCGTCGAGTCTCGATCAGATTGGACCGATTGCCCGCACGGTCGAGGATGTCGCCATCGTGTTTTCTCGCATCGCTGGACGCGATCCGCATGATGCGACGACAGCCGATAGTGGCCATGAAAAGCGCTACGAAGATTTCCTAGATTCAGACATCAAAGGGAAAAAGATTGGCGTACCCAAAGAATACTTTTCGGAGAATCTCGACCCGAGAATCCGAGCCCTGACTGATGCTACTTTGGAACGTTTCCGGACGCTCGGGGCTGAGGTCAAGGAGATTTCCCTCCCACACAGTTCGTATGCGCTCCCGTGCTACTACATTATCCAGCCCTGTGAAGTGAGTTCCAACTTGGCCCGCTATGACGGTATCCGCTATGGACTGTCTGTCAACGACGAGGCACCATCTGGGCCACGGACGAGTGGACTCCTTGAGACCTATCTCGACACTCGCCGACATGGTCTCGGTCCCGAGGTCAAGCGTCGCATCATGCTCGGGACGCACTCGCTGTCATCGGGCTACTACGATGCCTACTCCCTCAAGGCCCAAAAAGTGCGCGCGCTCCTCAAACAAGACTTCGAGCAAGCATTTGAAGAGGTAGATTTCATCTTTTCACCCACTACTCCCGAGCCAGCTTTCAAAATTGGTGAGAAAACGACTGATCCCCTCAAGATGTATCTCGGCGATATCTATACCGTGACCGCCAATCTGACTGGTGTCCCAGCCCTCTCGTTTCCGATCGGCACGGTAGCCGAAGAGGGGAAAGACCTCCCCATCGGGGGGCAACTCATGGGGCGTTGGTTCGATGAAGAAGGACTCCTGGCGCTCGCACATGCCTTTGAAACAAAAAGATAATTATCATGGAGGTTGATTTGACCCAAGTCGCACTCGCCATCTGGACGGCCGTCACGAATTTTCTTGATGACTCGGTTCTTTTTCTCGTGCTCAAATTCTTTCTCTTTATCTATGTCGCGGTTCTCCTGGTCGATATCGTGCTCCTCTTGGTCCTCAAAGGACTCTCATCAGATTTGAAGACCGCCCTCTACGGTACCGAGCGACCACTCACGTCCAAAAACAAGCTGATCAAGCGCTGGGAGGCTATCCTCGCCCGGATGGAGAGTGCCAACCCGTCTCAGTACAAGGTGGCCCTCCTCGAAGCCGATGCCATGGCCGGAGAGATCTTGGACGAAATTGGTTTTCCAGGACCAACCATGAAGGAGAAGCTCGAGGGAGTCAAAGGAGGCCAGCTTGAGACCAGGGACCGTCTGGCCGAATCCCATGAGGTACGCAATCAGATTGTCCATGATGCGACCTTTGTTTTGGACAAAGACGAGGCCCTCCGGCACCTCGAGAATTTCCGGGCATTTTTTGACGAAGTAGAGCTATTCTAGACTAGGGGGTTGAGCACGTCGGTCGCGACCGACGGTGCTTGACGCCACCCTTATTTTCTGGTAATCTCTCCTTACAAAGCCCTCGGGGCTTTTTTTAAGAGGGAAAAAGAAATATGCAGGCAATTATCAAGTTTCTTGGGGAGGCCAAGGTAGAGTTGACCCGGGTCAACTGGCCCACTCAAAAGGAGAATATCCGCTATACGATACTCGTAGTAGTGATGAGTTTGACGGTAGCGATATTTCTCGGTGCTC
>CAYNNJ010000028.1:0-9264 GCA_964398755.1 uncultured Bdellovibrionales bacterium | reverse complement strand
CTCGCGACTGACGCCAGACTACGCCTCACAAGAGCGCTCACGGTCGCGCCGTAGTCGGCAGACTACGCACCAATACAATGAACCCGAGGTCCCCATGCGGAACCCCGGGCTTTTCATTATTCAATCTCTCTTTATTACCAGCGATAGACCTCTACAGCGCCACGGACCTGAGCATTGCTTATCTGCTCCATGTTCTTTTTGATAGCGAGTTCCGCATCACGCGAGATATAGTCATAGTCATTGGTCGAGAGGATGACCCAGCCATGCGGATGCTGGTTCATAATATCCTGGAGCTCAGAGAGTGAAAATTTGGCCTCCGAGAGCTCCCCACCAAAGTCATAGATCGGCATTTTGGCTCCCGAGAGGTAATAGTTCCGAAAGTTACGTGTGATAATGACGTCCTCAGCCGACTTATTTTTCTTTACATACTCAAATACCTTGCGATAGTTGGGATTGCCACCCGACGAGGTCTCATGGTAGGTATTGTTTTCTTCCCCAAAGTACCCCCAATTTGGAAGGAGAAGAACGGCTACAAGGAGTGTCACGAGCACGCCCCGACGGCACTCGGCAAACCGCTCTCTCACGATCCCGACGAGACCATACACCCCGATAGCCGAGAGGAGGAGAGCAAACGACTGAACAAAGAAAATATACTGTGGACCAGCATTGCGTCGCCACAACCACACCGCCATAGAAAGCGGTACCACGAGAGACAGCGTGAGCCAGAGCGATTCTTTGGGGAGCTTGAGGCGCTTCCAGAGAACCCAAGAACCGAGAGCAATCATGAGCGCTCCAAGAAGCGGATGAGCAAAATCACGGAGGACGTACCCGAAGTATGAATAGTGGTCATCAAAAAAGACGACACTCCCGAGAGCAAGACGCACGAGTTTGGGTGCAAACAGCATGACCGCGATAGCAGACAAAAGACCGAGTCCTACTACCACGCCGTACTTGGTCCGGAATGTCCCTCGCTCTCGCCAGGTCATAACTATCATCACGAAAGCATACACCCCGAAGACCGGAATGAGACTGAGCGACAGGCCATGGACCATGGCATTCAGTCCTAGAAGAAGGAGGAGTGGCAGAACGTAGACGAAATTCAATCCCGTCCGATTCCATACACCTCGAAGCCATGCTACTTTCCCTTGATATTCACGCTCAAAGAACGCATAGAGCACCGTAGCAAGCGCGAGATACACCGGGAGGAACATGGCATACATCCGGAGGCGGCGATCAAAGATGATCGCTGAGATACTCACCGCAAAGAGGAAAGCAGCGATGAGGCCGACTGATCTTTTGCGAGTATAGAAATACCCGGTCCAAAACATGAGGAGAATCGACAGAATGCCCCAACCAGCACTCACGAGACGGGCATGACCCTCGGTGGGTGAAAGAAACGTAAAGAGAGTTGCCACCTGCCACTTGTAGATAAAGGCGCGCTCATCTCGCGCATCATTTTCATTGAGAACGGCTGGCCTCCCGTAGTTAAAATCCCAGGCTTTCCATTCACCCGTCTGAAAATAGCCATAACTGGAATTAATATCTAGAAATTCATCAGCAACGAACGAATTGGTACCGATCCCATAGAGACGGAGCACTGCTCCAAGAACGAGGATGACCAGGAGCCACTGCCACGCTTGTTTCCAACTACACTTCATACGTTTTACCATAACTGATTATCGCTCTTCATCGAGACTCGCTTCATCCTCGGAATCAGATTCATCGTCTGTCGCACTGCGCCGTTCAAAGAATTCTCGCCAGGTATACCGAGGCAAACCCTGTGAATCATTGGGCTTCACGACTGAGAAATCCTGCCTTACCTTCTGGATGGCTTCCGGCTTTGGGAAGAGCTCGATGGCAACGAGCGTCCCAAACGATGTCGTTTCACCCACCTCATAGTTCACTCGATACTTCTTGAGCGCATCCTCGAGATCCGACTGGGTGCGAAGAATGAGGAAGTATACCCCTTCCGCATAGATTCCATCAAAGCCCAAGACCGCGTTTTGTACTCCCTCTTTCTCGAGGAGATACTTGAGGGCACGCCGATACTGTGGTTCGCTCCACATATAGACCGGATAGCCTCTTTCCAAAGAGCGCGACTCGAGAAACCGTACAATCGCCATCTGTTGAGCATAGGTAACCCGAATCCGTTCTTTCAAAATCCGGTCTGGTGGACTATCTACCGCCACGGTTCTGGCAAGAGACAACTCCGTGAATCGCTCCCGAAGCGAAACCAGATTTGAAACCGCCAAAACGAGGATGCTGAGGACGCACACGGTATGGATGAGTCGTGTCCGACCAAAATACTGGAGGAGAAAGGCAAGGAGGAATCCAATAAGCATGAAGAAGATGGGTCCAAGCATAAGAAAGAACCTCGGTGCCATATCGTAAGCAAGCGGGAGATACAATACGAACGTCACGCCAAACCAAAGGAAGACGAGCAGAAAAAAATCCGCATGCTTTCGTACTGTTTCTCGATACCAGAGAACGATGAGTGCCAAGAGTCCCAAGGTAAGCATGAGCACTGCCCCGACTCCATACCATTTCCCGAGATCACACCGAGCATCACACGCCCACCCAATCGCGTCCCCTTCTTTGGTCCCAATCACAATTTTAGGGAAAGTCGCCCCCTCAAATCCGGTGGTGATAACGAGGCCCGCCAATGCTTGTTCCGAAAATTCCTTGATTCCCTTTTCAATGAGCGAATAGTCATTTTTACTGGATTTTTCTGTTACTGCCGATACAAACGCCCGACTATTGGCAAATCCCGTCTCCCATTCATTGAGAAACATCGGAAAAAAGACGAGGAGGCCGATACCCAGGGCCCCGAGCCAGGCCCGGAGACTAAAACACGGTCGCCGAATGAGAAGAAAGAGTCCGGCTATGATGGGGAGCGAAACAAAAGCAAGAAAATGAAACTGCATCGCAAGCGCAAGACTAGCGATCGAGAGGACAAACCACCGACCCTTGCGTGATTCTTCATGATCAACGGCTCGAAGGAGACTATACCAGCCAAAAAGAACAAAAAATGGCAGCAGGTTGGGATTCCACGCAAACCGGCCATACATGACAAAAAATTCTGAGACCGCCACGAGGAACGTGAGTGACAGACTGAGAGATAGGGAAAAATAGCGTCGTACGAGGAGAAAAAACACAGGAAGCATCGCCACCGAAAGGAGCATGCTGAGTGTCGCCATCCCCGCCGGTGTCCCACCAAAGAGTCGAGCACTCAGGTACTCAAGATAGTAGAACATCGGCGGTAATCGGAGAGTTGTCCCTCCGGCCTTGGGACCAAGGAGTGGAAGATCCCAGAAATCACCCCGAAGACCGTCATCCACGATGCGGGCATCACGGGCCTGATCCAGTTCAAAGTGAAGCCAGTCTGAGAAATGATACGCCCGGAGAAACCACCCAAAACCGATAATAACAAAAAGAAGAAAAATGACAGACCACCTCAGTCGACTCTTGATATCATGAGAACTATGCATAGAACGTTCGAAGTATGTGAGAATTCACTGTCTCTACCCACTCATTTCTCACGGGTTACGCTTTCTTTTTTTCGTTTTTTACGCTAGGATGAGGGTAAACTTTCTTGAATTATACGATAATTTAGAACCTTTCGCAACCGCCCTATGCGTACTTTTCTCACTGATGTAGCCAAGCTCTCCTACGCCACACTCACCGTTCTCGGTGCCATTCTTACCCTCCTTTTTATCGCCCCGCAAACCAAGTTCTTGACGCTCCTTGCCATTGGTCATAACAATACCCCTTTCTACGTCGGCTTTCTCATATTCGGCATCCTCTCGCTCGGGGCCGTCGCCTATTTTTCCGAAAAACTCCTTTCCGAGCAAACAGCCACAACCCTTCTCCTTATGTGGCTCCCGAGTGCCACCATTTTGACCTACGGACTCTCCGAATCCAAGAATTTTCACTACATCTTTCTCATAGGCCTTGGTCTCTACGTCATCATGGCTGGCATACTCATTTCGGCCATCTTTATTACCCGGGAACGGGCGCATCAGTCATCTGACCGAGAGGCACTCGCGCCGTCCGCCTGGTGGCGGGCCCAGGGTCTTCCCGCACTCTTGGTCGTACTCGAGTCGACGGGCCTCTTTTTTTCGAGTGGTCTCTATCGCTTGACCGAATTTGCCGCCGTCGACGAACCCCTCTGGTTTGACGGTCGTATCGCCAAATACTGGAAAAACATCGGTGAACGTGACTGGAGAGGCACCAACATTAGCGACAAGCCCGGTATCACGGTCGCCCTCGCCACCGGACCAGCCCTTTGGTTCAAGGGTACCAAGGACTACAAAACCGCCCATGTGGACGGCGAAGTGATTACGCTTCGGAACGATGTTGAGAGCTTTTATCTCGCCTATCGCCTCCCACTCCTCATCGCGATCACCCTCATTTTGCCTCTTTTTTACTTTTTCCTGGAACGCCTACTCGGACGTCGGAGCGCTCTCTTCTCCTACGTCCTCATCGCGACGTCACCGGTCCTCATTGGCATGTCCAAAATCATCAATCCTGATGCTCTCCTCTGGCTCTTCACCCCACTCTCACTCCTCTCGTACCTGGTCTTTCAAAAGCGCGGGTCTTATCGTTACCTCGTCTTTTCCGGTATCTTCCTCGGTCTCGCCCTCCTCACCAAGTACGTTTCAAACATCTTGTTTGTTTTTTTCTTGGGCCTCATTTTTCTCGAATTCCTCTACCATAACAAATTCGCTCTCGTCCCTTTCGTCGAATACCTCAAGCGCTCCTTGAAACATCTCGCGCTCCTCGCGTTTGCGGCCCTCACCACCTTTTACCTCCTCTTTCCGGCCGTCTGGGTCAAGCCCTACAAGGTGATTACCTCTACGCTCTTGAGTCAGGCCTTTGAAAAGGTTGCCCCGCTCTTTGGTATCATTCTCGCTGTCATCCTCCTTGATCAATGGTGGAACCAGTCCCGCCTCACGACCGGCATCCTCTCGGTGATTGCCCGAGGCAAGCAGTACCTCGCCTGGCTGGTGGGCGGTATTTTTCTCGTCTCGGTCATCGTGACGGTCGGCAATACCTGGCTTGGGATGCCACTCTATCATTTCTCAGAGCTCCTCTCCTCGCCCAAAACTATCGCCGGGCGGAGCGACTTCATCGGTATCTTCCTTACGAACTTTTACCCTTTCATCTTTGGAGTCGCGCCAGTCGTATTTCTCTCCCTCTTGGTTGCTCCTATCCTCTTCTTCCGCAAACACTGGCATGAATCCGACGCCCTGCGTACGTCGTTTTATCTCATTATCTTTATCCTCCTCTACTACCTCGGGACCACCGTGAACAACGTGGCGGCTATCGTCCGTTACCAGATCATTCTTTTTCCGCTTGCTGCGATAGTTGCTGGGATCACTCTCGAGTACCTCCTCGCTCATTTTCACCACTACTTGAAGTGGAAGAACACTCCGACCCCGGTCGCAACCGCCCTCATCCTTACGACGCTCGGAGCCCTCACCCTCCTCACGACTCCTTTTCCGCTCTCGTACGCCTCGTCGTTCCTCCCTGCTCGCTACCACACTGACGTAAAAGACATGGGCGCTGGTAGTTACGAGGCAGCTCGCTATCTCAATACACTCCCCGGGGCCAAAGATATGCTCATCTGGACCGACAAGGACGGTGTGTGCAAGTTCTTTGTAGGGCGCTGTTCGAGTAGTCAGAGTTATGCCTCACTCCGAGATCGAGGCCTCGACTATATCGTCGTTTCGGCCGGACGACAGAGTCGCACCGGAAAGATGATGGGTGGCGATATTGCCAATAATCGTCCCGGCATCATCCGCTTTGATCAGTACTACGACCGCGAGAACCCGGTCTATGAGATCGATATCAACGACCGTCCCTCGCACTACGTGAAGGTTTTCCCCTTCAATCCGAACGAAGAGCTGAGATAGCAAATACAAAACAGACCCTGGTGGTCTGTTTTTTAATCCCGCTACTCCTTGTCTCCGAGGTTCTTACTCGCTAGGTATTGTGGCAAGGCGATAAACGAGAGAATCATCTGAATGAAACGAGAGAGAAGAGCCGCCGTCACGGCCGTTTCCACTGAGACCCCAATAAGCCCAAAAAATGTGACGTATGCCCACTCCTTGATGCCGATGTTATTGATGGAAATAGGGATATTCGACACGATGGCAACGAGGAGGATGGCCGAGAAAAAAGGGAGAAACGGGATATCGCTCCCGAGAGCATGAAAGAGTGTGTAGTTTGAAAGTCCGAGCCCCACAAACACAAAGAGGCTCGACCAGAGACTGGTCCGGAGCCACACATGCTTTTTGGTATAAAAAATAATCTCCTCGAGAAAACGGCGCAGTTTGAAGAAAGGAATCCGGGCCACATAGCCCTGAAACCAGCTCTGGCAGTAGAGGTAGGTAATGACGAGATCAACCACGAGAAAGCCGACGAGCGCAAGGAGCGTGATGAGAAGAGGCAAACTGGTCAGGAGGCGTGACCAGAGGACAAAGCAGAAAATGAGAGCGAGGAGCGCCGTGGTCCAAAGCCCGATAAACCGATCAAACACCACCGTCGAAAGTGCTGCCGCCCGAGCCCCGGAGCGCTTGGCGAGCCACAAGCCCCGGTAGGCATCTCCACCGATGGTTGATGGCAAGAAATTGTTAATAAAGGCTCCAGTGAGATAGGTAAAGAACCCCTCCTTGAGACTAAAATGGAGCTCCTTGTAGGAAGCGATAATTTGCCACTTACGGGCCGAGATGATGTTCCCCGTGAGCTGGAACACCACATAGAGGAAAAGAAGCGTATAGGACACTTCCGAGAGCTCATGGCGTACGCCTACCCAGTCCACCCGGACAATGAGCCAATATACGAGCCCTACTGTCACTACCATTTTCCCCAGTGTCAGGAGGTTTTTCTTCATAGCGAATGAGTTCAATTTCACCTTTATTTTATCACACTCCCCGATTTATCCCTATATTGAAGCTTTTTTTCGATTGACAAAATCATATTTTTTTGCTATACTATTAGGTCAAGCTTTCATAAGCCTCTGACATGCTCCCTGCCTCACCAAGAGACGGGTTTTACAACACACCGCGGAGATAATCCATGAAGTTGCATTCCATCGTCATCCGCGTCTGGCAAAAAGGCGCTGGCTACAACGGGAAGCCATTGACGGAGACCTTCGAGAGTCGTCTGATTGACTCCATCGGTCTGATGCTTCTCACGAGTAACAATGACCTCGACCGTATCGTTGTAGTCGTAAACGGCGACGATCGTTTCCCTGACTATCTCGGCGAAAACATCGCTGGAGATGGTTCCACACCAACGGTCCGCGCGCTCCGACACCACTTCGGTGACCGAATTGACGTAATCGTTGAGAAGAACTGGGGCAACAATGCCGGTTCAGCAACTGCGCTCAATACAGGCTGGAGGTACGCCATCCGAAATCCGGAAGTTGATCACATCCTCTCCTGGAACCCGGAAATGGCCCTCACTGGTCATCACGTCGCCCAAATGCGGTATCACATGAACGAGCACTGGCTCGAAATCTGCGGGTATTTGCGCGAGGGGCACTGGAAACTACCCGTGTTCAATCTCTTCCAGAACACGGCAGCGATGTACCGCCTGAGCATCCTTCAGGAAGTCAATGGCTTTTCGGAGCACACGAACGGAAACGATGGCGTTACCATCGAAACCGAACACCTCGGTCGTGTCACTCGCGCTGGGATGGATGACCAAGACTTTCTCGCTCACGTAACTGCGGTTCGTGGAGGTGAAGTGCCCCGCATCGGCATGATTGGACGCAGCGATCCTGCACCCTGGCAAACCCGGTTCCCCGATGAACCTGAGAGGCAGAAAATGTTCGACATCAAGGTCGAACGCCAGTATGCTGTTTTGCGAGAATGGGTGGCAATGCGCCTCCCAGGCCAGACGCTCGAACAGTACCTAGGCCGGGTCTTCCGGAACATGTACATCGGTGGCTGACCAAAGTCAGACCTGACCCACGTGTCAGGCAAAAAAGAAAGGCCTTGAACGATAACTACGTTCCAGGCCTTTTGAATTTTTATGTGACTTTTTGGATGCTTTTCTCAAGGAGGGCTTTGAAACTATCGGCTACCCGATCCCAGCCTTGGGCTTCGGCTCGGCGTCGACTCTCGGCTCCGTACGCCTTCACCTGATCTGGATCAGCGAGGAAAAACTCAATCGCTGAAACGAGTGCTGGTACTGACCGCTCCGGGACCACTATCCCGTTATTCCCTTCGATAACAAGTTCAGCCGTACCACCCGTTGGAGTCGCGACGATAGGGAGTCCGGTGGCGAGAGCCTCGAGCATAGCGTTACTCATCCCCTCATTGAGTGACGGCAGGACGAAGAGTGATGCTTCCTGATAATACGGTGTTGTCTCTTCACGTGGAATACGTCCCAAGAAGACAACCTTACCTTCGAGACCCCGCTCCTTGACCAGTGCCTCGAGAGTCTCACGGGCACTGCCATCGCCCATCACCTTCAGTCGAAGTGTTGGGTACTTCGATGCGAGGAGCGCTACCGCCTCGATGAGATAGTTGAGACCCTTCCGTTCAGTCACCCGAGAGGCACCAGGGGTAATGATAAATTCATCCGTGCGATTTTGAGCCGGGAAAAAGCGCTTGATATCAACGCCATTTTCGATGATAGTAAATGCTTGATTCGGGGCGGTCTGCCGGGCCAGTTCTGCGAGTCCGACACTATTTGGTACCACGGCTTTGGCCCGCTTCCAGATGAACCCAATTATGGGACGGAGGAGCGGATAGAGCCAGGCATATTTCTGACTGTATCCCGGAACATCTGATCCGCGGAGAGCCACCACGTACGGAAGACCAAACTCAAGTCGTAGGAGGAGCGCCATAAAGCCACAGGGTACTCCAAAAAAGGCAAGCGTCACGTCAAAAGGAACACTCTGCTCACGAATGAGCTTGCGAGCATACCACCAACCACGAACACTATAAAGAAGCAGGTCTTTGATGGATTGATGATGGAGATTGCCCTCATTTTTACCAATCGGGAGGCGATGGACATAGACTCGACCGCCGACACAAGCAGTCTCGCGTTCGCTCCCAGTACTTGAGGTCACGAGATGCACCTCTAACCCCTGCTCTCCAGCCCACTCCTCGAGGATACAAGCCGTGGCGTTAGCTGCTCCACCCCCAAGTGGCGGGTATTCATAGTTGAGGAAGAGGATTTTCATACACTACACTCCGATACCATAATAGGTAAAGCCATTCGCTTCGGCCTCGGAACGCTCAAGGACGT
>CAYNNJ010000027.1:0-9305 GCA_964398755.1 uncultured Bdellovibrionales bacterium | reverse complement strand
AATGAAGTTTTTGCTACGCTACTGAAAAAGGGGCATTAAATCCTTGAATTCACTCCCCCACCCCACTCTATGCTATCATGACAAAAAAGACTTCTTATCTATGTCTTCCTGTCCCACCCTCAAAACCTCCTACCAGCACCTCCTCTCGCTCAAAGAAGCTCTTTCCCTGTCTCTCACCGAAGCTCACAAGACCAAGGACTTTGCTGAAGTCGCCCGTCTCACCCAAGAGATTGAAACAGAGTCCACTCTCCTCATCACTGAGCTCATCCCCTTTGAAAAGGAGTTAGGGATTAAGGAACAGTACCACACCCAAAAAGAAGCCTACACTCAAACAGGCCTGCTCGAGACACGAGAAGGCCTATTGGGTATGGAGGGGATAGACGGGATATGGTACTCCTTTCCGACGCTTCCTGAGGTAGCTAAAAGGATGAAAAAAGAACAAGAACTCCTCGGAAAGAAGAGCGAGCAGGGTTTTACCAAGATGCTCATCGTCCCTTTTGGCATGAGTCTCAAGCACTTCACCGAAACCCTCAGAAAGACGATTCTTGCTCACTACGATCCTAATCCAACCGAAACCAAGCTCTTTTCAACCAATACTGATGGGACGAAAAAGGCGCTCGATCTCAATACTACTACTCCACTCTACCTCTGGGATAAGTATACCCAAGGGCAGGGAGCTGATGTCGAGGGGACCTTGGTCTATCACCCTACCGTGTTTGACCAAACAAAGCACGGAGGCAAGACCAAAAAAGAGCTCCTCAAAGAAAAACAAGAAGCCGCCTACCAGATCCTCTTTCTCGAAAGTACTCCGATCCCGAGGTCAGGCAAAGGAGAGACCACAGGAGGGAGAAAGCAGATCGAGGCTGGAGCATCACCCACCAAGTATCTAGAATCACTCCAAAAAAACCCACTCTACCAAGGAGAACGGGGTCTCACTCCGGAGGCCTGGCTGACCCAGTTTCTCCTCTCACTTCAGACCAAGGACCAGGTGATCGATGACTGGGATGGGAATGGAAGCCTCAATTACAACCTGGGAGGGTATGTGCCCAAGATTGGTCAGTCTGGCAATGTCTCGTTTGGTGGCTGGGACCGTGGCGGTTCCCAGGCGGACTTGGTCGGGAGCGTTCCGGGGGCTGGGGCTGCGGAGGTCGGTGCTCGTTCCGCGGTGATGGTGTAGGGGGATTGACGTTTGATTACATTTTAACTATACTTAAAACATAGTTAATTTATGTAAAGAGTTTCAATTATGATTAAAGAGTACAAAAAGCGTGATATCTACCTTTCTCGAATAAAACCGTATATTGGACAAGATATCATCAAAGTTTTGATTGGGCAGCGACGGGTCGGGAAAAGTTATCTGCTTTTTCAGATCATGGATGAATTGGTGAGGCAAGGGAAAAAGCAGTCAGAGCTTTTGTATATCAACAAGGAACTTTTTGAGTTTGATGAGATCCGAACCCACAAGGATTTGGTGCGGTATGTAGAGCAAGAGGAAAAGAAAGGAAAGAAATCAGCGTTGTTTCTCGATGAGATCCAGGATATCAAGCATTTTGAGAAGGCCCTCCGACATTTCCAGGCCTCGGGGAAATATGACATCTACTGTACCGGCTCCAATGCTCACCTCATGTCGGGGGAACTGGCGACCTATCTGTCTGGTCGGTATGTCGAGCTTGAGGTATCCAGTCTGTCGTATAGAGAATTCCTCCAGTTTCATACATTAACCGATAATCAAGAGTCTTTCTTGAAATACTTACGGTATGGTGGGCTACCATATCTCATCCATCTGGAATTGACCGATGACATCGTGTTTGATTATCTTCGAAATATCTACAATACGATCATCCTCAAAGATGTCGTGGCGCGGTTTGGTGTGCGCAATGTACATTTCCTGGAACGATTAATCGAGTATGTTGCAGATAATGTTGGCAGTCTCGTTTCAGCCAAAAAGGTCAGTGATTTTCTGAAATCACAGCGGACAAACATTTCACCGAACGTTGTTTTGAACTATCTGGCACATCTTTCTTCGGCATGCCTGGTTTTTCGAGTGCCACGGACAGACATCAAAGGGAAAAAGATTTTTGAAATCAACGAAAAGTACTATTTTGAGGATCTGGGTCTGCGTCATACGATTCGTGCATACCAGCCAGGAGATATGGGTAAGATACTGGAGAATCTCGCGTATATGCATCTGCGATCATCCGGGTACTCTGTGCTGATCGGGAAACACGGAAATAAGGAGATCGATTTTGTAGCTGAGAAGGATGGAAGAAAAGTGTATATTCAAGTCGCGTATCTCATCACCGATGAGAAAACACGAGACCGAGAATTTGGCAATCTTCTCGGGATAGAGGATAATTATGAAAAAATAGTCGTATCCATGGATGAAATTTCTATCGGAAACTTCCAGGGGATTCAACACCAGAGCATGCGTAACTTCTTGTTACATTTTTAGACTCTCGCTACTTCAAAAAACTCCCATGTCCTGTCCCACCCTCAAAACCTCCTACCAGCACCTCCTCTCGCTCAAAGAAGCTCTTTCCCTGTCTCTCACCGAAGCTCACAAGACCAAGGACTTTGCTGAAGTCGCCCGTCTCACCCAAGAGATTGAAACAGAGTCCACTCTCCTCATCACTGAGCTCATCCCCTTTGAAAAGGAGTTAGGGATTAAGGAACAGTACCACACCCAAAAAGAAGCCTACACTCAAACAGGCCTGCTCGAGACACGAGAAGGCCTATTGGGTATGGAGGGGATAGACGGGATATGGTACTCCTTTCCGACGCTTCCTGAGGTAGCTAAAAGGATGAAAAAAGAACAAGAACTCCTCGGAAAGAAGAGCGAGCAGGGTTTTACCAAGATGCTCATCGTCCCTTTTGGCATGAGTCTCAAGCACTTCACCGAAACCCTCAGAAAGACGATTCTTGCTCACTACGATCCTAATCCAACCGAAACCAAGCTCTTTTCAACCAATACTGATGGGACGAAAAAGGCGCTCGATCTCAATACTACTACTCCACTCTACCTCTGGGATAAGTATACCCAAGGGCAGGGAGCTGATGTCGAGGGGACCTTGGTCTATCACCCTACCGTGTTTGACCAAACAAAGCACGGAGGCAAGACCAAAAAAGAGCTCCTCAAAGAAAAACAAGAAGCCGCCTACCAGATCCTCTTTCTCGAAAGTACTCCGATCCCGAGGTCAGGCAAAGGAGAGACCACAGGAGGGAGAAAGCAGATCGAGGCTGGAGCATCACCCACCAAGTATCTAGAATCACTCCAAAAAAACCCACTCTACCAAGGAGAACGGGGTCTCACTCCGGAGGCCTGGCTGACCCAGTTTCTCCTCTCACTTCAGACCAAGGACCAGGTGATCGATGACTGGGATGGGAATGGAAGCCTCAATTACAACCTGGGAGGGTATGTGCCCAAGATTGGTCAGTCTGGCCTTGTCTCGTTTGGTCTCTGGGACCGTGGCGGTGCCCGGGCGAACTTGGGCTGGGACGATCCGGGGACTGGGGATGCGGTGAGCGGTGCTCGTTCCGCGGTGATGGTGTAGGGGGATTAGAGACTTGAGTTTTCTTTTCTTTATTTACTTTAGTTTTTACACTTTGCACAAAGAAAGGTGGTGAATAGTCACCCGACTTCCGCCAGAGGCGGACCAGCGTTCGGGCTACCACACGTTGCATTTGTCCCAGAGAAACAGCTCCTGTCTTGATACGTACACATATCAAGATGCTGTCGGACAAGCAAGCTACACACAACACCATCACGTGTTCGTGCTCTTTGCCCTGGTTGGGGGGTGAAATAGTGTCTGAGGATCTGTCAGAATTGATGGATGATCGCACGGAACAGGTCTTTGCGAAGACGATTTCTTGCTGATGAAGAGCAGAACCAAGGATGTCTGGCAATGTCTCGTATGGTAACTGGAACCGTGACAGTACCCAGGCGAACTTGGACAGGAACGATCCGAGGACTGAGAATGCGAAGAACGGTGCTCGTTCCGCGGTGATGGATTAGGTGTACTGTGATTTGAGCCAGCCACCAAGCATGCGCCCGATTTCCGCAAGCTTACTTTGTGCCTGAAAGATTTTTGTCTCATTCCCGAGCTTGAGCTCGAGACAGAGGCGGAGTTTGAGGATGGCGACTTCTTGGTGGCTTCCGGCTCGGATGAGGTAGAGGGTCTTGTGCGGTTTGGGCGCGTTTTTGGCCATCACCAGGTCTTCGAGGAGTTTGAGGATGCTTTCTTCGAGACTGGTGCCGATCGAGTAGCGGAAGCGTTTTTCGAGGTGAGCGCTTATCGTCACGACTGACTTGTAGACTTCATAGGAACGTAAGAGTATAGGCAGTTCTTCTATGGGCATAGATGTAAGTAGAGAAAATATTTGGAAAAGCTGGCTGTTGTTTCAGCGTGGCAAACGTCGTACCAAAGCTTTGGATACCTGGAGCTATCACCTCGAGCAACACCTGGAGCTCCTCCACCGAGAGCTTGTTACTGATCAGTATCGACATGGCGGTTACCGTCGTTTTGTCGTGACAGACAATAAGCGTCGTGAGATTTGTGTCGCCAATTTTCGAGACAGGGTGGTACATCGTTTGGTTTATGAATACCTGGTTGCAATATATGATCAGACGTTCATCTTTGACGTCTGGTCGTGTCGCAAGGAGAAAGGATTGGTCGGAGCTATTGACCGGACCGAAGAGTTCCTGTGGTGTCACCGGCGACGCTTTGTTTGGCGCGCGGATGTACGTAAGTTCTTTGACCATGTGGATCATCAAGTACTCAAGGAGATACTGACTCGGCGAGTCACAGATCTGTGTGCCCGCGCGCTTCTCACAGAAATTATTGGCAGTTACTCGGTGCCGGCTCGAGAGAGAGAGAGAGAGAAGAGGCGCGCCCAAAAGGTATCCCCATTGGCAATTTGACCAGTCAGATTTTTGCCAATATCTACCTCAATGAGTTTGACCGGTATGTGAAGCATAGCTTGAAGCCACGGGCGTACCTGCGGTATGGGGATGATTTTATCATTATAGCTGATACTGTGGCAGAGTTAGGGTGCATGAGAGAGTGTGCCCAAACATTTCTGCGAGAAAAACTCTATTTGGAGCTCCACCAGAAAAACGATATACTAGTACCAGTGAAACGGGGCCTCAAGTTTTTGGGTGTGGAGCTGTTCCCTCGTGGCAGAAGGCTTAAGCGACGGAACTACAAGCGTGTTACCAAGCGAGTGAGCATGCTAAATATCGCCAGTTACGCCGGACTGATGAAGCAACACAGTACCGTGAAGCACCGTAAAGAGTGGTACGCTGGGGTCCTCCAAAAGTTTGCCAGTGAATATGACGGATTTTTCTCTTGAGGATATATTCTGAAACTCTATGGAACCGCATTTTCCCATGCCGGAAGCAATGAAAGTCGGGGGAAAGAAAGAAGATGAAGTGCATGAAGCAGCACTCGTGGCACGACTGGACGATATCTTGTCACGTCAGCAGTTTTTTGAGGCGCTTAAAGCGACAGAGTATGAATCGGCGAGCGAGGCACATCAGGCCTTGAAGCGAATCAATGAATGGCGGAAACAGGCCCGACAGTCACCGGCTCGGGAGTTCTATCACCTGGTGGAGCACTTTTCTCTCCTCGAAGCGGGGAATTTTACGGTGGAGGAAAAGAAGTGGTTGACTGGGTATTTGGCGGATCAGATGACTGGGAACGTGGTACGACTGGGGGATCGGGCGCGCGATGTCTATCAGGCACTCTTGGCCCATCTGGAGGGGTCTCACTATGAGCCACAGTTTGCTGTGACGCAAAAGAAAATAGCCGAGATGCAGGCCACGAACGATATCGAATATCTTACGAGCTCGTCGGTCAGTATGGGGAGTAAGCTCGAATATTTGGAAAAACGCTTTGACAAGTATATTGCCGGTGCTAATGCTCTAGATGGATTTGAGGACAAGCGAGAGGCAGAAACCATGAGTGAGGAAGAGCGGGCAGAGCGGAAAGAGAAACTGGAAAATGAGAGTGTGAGACCTGCGACTGACACGAATGAGAGTAAGCCATCGATGGATAAGATGTCTCGACTCAAAGAGGGCGAAAAAGCTCAGGCGATCTGGACTATTGCGCCAACACGAGGCGGTTATTATCGGGAACAGGCGTTAGATACGTGGGATCCCTTGAGAAGACGATGGACATCAGATGAAACACGAATTCCGTTTACTCCCCAGTCTGCGAATGTGTCTCCTGAAAAAACATTCTCTATGACCGTAGCGCTTGGTATGGGCGAGTGGGTCAAGATAGCCTGTCCCTATACGCATGAATTCGTCGGTGTTGCGAGTGGTAATACGGGCTTCCAGTTCCGACATGATGGGAGTGGCGGGATGAGTATTTTCCGAGAGCAGGGGAGTGGTCCAGTGGCACTCTTGTTTGCTCCCAAGACAGGTGGTCGACACTTTACCGAGGTTCCCCGTCTTGGTGTTGTGCCCGATGATGAGCACTTTACCTCAGAAACAGAAGTAGTCGTGGGAGAAATACGGAAGAAAAAGAAGGGAAACATGGCTGTGGCGCGAGGGCTCGCACGTTATACGCGTGAGCGACTGACCTATTCCAATGACGATCAGTATAACGCGGTGTATGATGGCGACCCGCAGGGCTACTGTTTTGCTATCGATACGCACAAGCAGGCCGACTGTGATGTGGCCAATACCTACTTTGCCGGTCTGTGTCGCAAGGCCGGTGTCCCCGTACGTCATGTGGTGGGGCACATGGTCAAGGGTCGGTACGAAGGCGATACCAGTGCGATTACTTCGGGGACTGGCCATGCCTGGAGCGAGATCTGGGACGAAATGAAGCGTGAGTGGTTCCGGATCGATGCCACACCAGCAGGGGATCCGAACATGGAAGAGGAGAAGCAAGCAAGTGACGGAGAACCACCGGTGTCGGGAGACTATGGTGACGAAGAAGCAGTAGGGCGGAGTGATCAGGAATTGGAAAAATTAGCGGGGGAGTTAGCGAAACACGTTGAGCAGTTATCGTATACGCCGGCCGAGCGGAAGCTAGCCGAGGACACTGGCATTGAACTGAAAGAAGCCCGGGAAATCATGCGGGAGATACAGCTGGCTGAGGATACCCATTTGCCTGATGGTCGGCGGATCACCGATGCTCTGGCGCAACTGTTTGACATGATCGTCGAGTCACGCAAGCACTTTGGAGAGGAGTATACGGGGCCACTCCGTCGGCGTGATGGAGGGGAGCATATCGATGACATCGTCCGTCACTATATTGGTACTCAGGCAGGTGAAGCCGATCCGGTGTCTCGGACCAAAGAAAAGGAAGTGCCCAAGGAAGAAAAACTCTTTGGTGGTTTTGATGTGTACCTTATTGGCGACAAGTCGGGATCGATGCAAGAAAGCGTCGAGGGTGAGACCAAGTGGCAGATGCAGCGACGGGCACTCTACCTCATCCTTTCGGCTCTCCATCGGTTTGAGGAAAAACTGGCTCGTTCCGGCGTCCAGTCTATAGCGGGGCAGGAACTAGATATCCGGACCGAGAGTATTTCGTTTCGAGGCGAGGCGGCTCAGGATATCGATACCGACAAGCAGCTCTCGGCGACGTTTGGGAGTAGCGACAAAGTGAAGCTCTGGCACAGCCTGACCGGACAGGGTGGGGGCAATGGCGACGTAACAGCCCTCCAGATGATCCATCATGAAATTAGCGAGGAAATAAAGACGGTGGAGGCCACGGGCAAAAGAGATAACCGCTTGCGGATCGTTATTGCGACGACAGACGGCTATCCGGATTCGGTCACGGGAGTGCACAGAATGGCAGAAGCGCTTGGGAAACAGGGCGCGGTAGTCGTAGGAGTCGGACTGACCAAGAGCGCCAAGGGCGTCGAGCAGATCTATACGACCCCTTTTAGCCGGGGTGACTATGCTGAGAGTATTGATGATTTGCCAAAAATTGTGGCCAAATATGTTATACTGGAAGCGATGAAACTCTTTCCCGAGAAAGCACAAGAGCAGAATAAACGCGCGCTTGAGATGTTGATGCGTGGGTTTGCGTAAGAATACTTCAAAGAGACATTTCTATGGAACAGGGATTCGGAACAAGAGAAGTGTCACGTCCAAGCGCTATCGAGCGACTGGTAACTCGCGAAATACGTGATGTGGAAGCTGGTTGGACACCAGATTTTTTTGATGCACTCTCAAGTGAAGAAAAAGCCCAGTTTTTCTATGATCTCGTTATTACACTGAGACAGGCTCGGGCAACGGGTGATGCCCCTGGGGCTGAGGCTGTTTTGGGACAGATGAAGAGTATCACGGAAAAATTTCCGAGATCGGTTGAATATTTTTCGGATGCTTTTACCAAAGCCCGAGCGGAGCAAAAACAGGTCGAGCAGTCACCATTGTTCCAAACCGTGACACAAACTGCAGAGGACATAACGCGTCTCTCTCTGGAATACGGAGAGTGGAAGCAGAAGGTTTTTACCGGGGCAGTGACAGGAGTGGCCAGCAAAAAGATGGCCGAACAAAAAGTTGCTGAACTCTCACAAAAACTCGTTACCAAGCAAAAAGAGCGGGCATTGCTGGTTAATTTATATACGGAAAAAGGGGAGTCGCTAGAACGTGTGAAAGAAAACACCGATATCGTTGCTCTCGAAAGCTATACCACTCTCAAGCGTTACCATGAAGAAGCAGAAAAAGGATTCGCCTGGCTTCCTTCGAGAGTCGAGATCAATCAGAAAATTTTTGCTGCGCTCAAAAATGGTCGCTTTCCGCTGTTGATCGGTGAGCCAGGAACAGGTAAATCAGAGCAGGCCGACGCCGTAGCACAAAACTTGACTGGAGAGCCTTGCGTCAAGGTAGCCTGTACTTCTGCTACTGGGGAACATGACTTGATTCTGGAAAAAGAAGTAGGGGCGGGTACGAGTTATTACGAGTATGGTGGTGTGACGCAAGCATTTACTGGGTATGAGAAATCAACCGATACTGAATCGGCCTTTGCTCATGGGCGCATTGTTCGTTTGGATGAGTTTTTGAAAATAAACTTTGACAAGTCATTTGGTCTTATCAAGGAGATCGGGCAAAAGAAAGTAGGGGAAATAATGCACCGTAAAGTGCCTCATCAGGTGTTGCCTGGGTCATCAATTATTGCGACGACCAATCCAGCTGGAGCGCGCCATCATTTGAAGAACATGCTCCCAGCCCTCGAACGGGAATTTGCGGAAATCAAGGTAAACTATCTCCCTATGTCTGCGAGTGAACCGGAGCTCTATGAGTTCATGCTTGCTACCCTCATGGATGACAAGGGCTATATTGCTTTGCC
>CAYNNJ010000026.1:1061-9378 GCA_964398755.1 uncultured Bdellovibrionales bacterium | reverse complement strand
GAGGATCTGGAGGAGCATGTTCCAGACATCGGGGTGAGCTTTCTCGATTTCGTCGAACAAGACGACGGCGTAGGGACGGCGGCGGATGGTTTCAGTCAGTTTACCACCTTCGCCATGGCCGATGTAGCCAGCTGGGGCGCCGAGCATCTGGGCGACGCTGTGACGCTCCATGAACTCGCTCATATCGAGCCGGATGAGGGCTTGCTTACTCCCAAAGAACTCTTCGGCCAGAATCTTGGCAATATAGGTCTTGCCGACGCCAGTGGGGCCGAGAAAGAGGAAAGAGCCAAGCGGTCGATCGGGATCGCCGATGTTACTCACTGAGCGGACGAGGGCCTCGGAGAGGGCTGTCTTGGCTTCATCTTGGCCGATGAGACGATCATCGAGTGCCTGATTGAGGCGAGAAATCTTTTCACTGGGGTTTTCCTCAGAGAGCTTCTCAAAGGGGATACCAGTCATGTGAGCCACGGTGCGGAGGAGGTGCTCTTCGGTCACGACTTTGGTGTGGCGATCGGCTTCCTCGTGGTGCTTTTTCTTGAGTGTAGCGATTTTCTTGATGAGTTCTTGCTCCCGGGCGTACCACTTGGCAGCATCATCGTAGTTCTCATGTTCAGTGAGGGACTCCTTGAGAGAAGTTGCAGCGCGAAGCTCTTCTTCGAGCTGAAAGAGGGCGGTAGCAAAAGGCGACCGGTCCTTGCCTTGTTTGGCGAGGGCAGAGGCTTCGTCGATGATGTCAAAGGCCTTGTCCGGGAGGAAGCGGTCTGGGATATAGCGGATGGCGAGGTCGACCGCGTGGTCTGTGATGTCCTTAGTCAGAGTGACATTGTGAAACGTCTCATAGCTCATCTTGACGGACGAGAGGATGTGCTTGGACTCTTCGGCAGTCGGCTCGGCGATGACGAGTGACTGGAAACGCCGGTCGAGAGCAGGGTCTTTTTCGACGTGACGTTTGTATTCGGAGAGGGTGGTGGCACCGATACAGGAGATCTCGCCTCGGGCGAGGGCAGGCTTCAAGATATTGGCGGCATCGAGACCACCAGAGGTGTTGCCGGCCCCGACGATAGTATGAATTTCATCGATAAAGAGGATGACGTCTTTGTTCTGGGTCGCCTCCCGAATGATTTCTTTGAGACGGGCTTCAAATTCACCCCGGAAGTTGGTCCCTGCGACGACCAGAGTGAGGTCGAGTGAGAGGATACGCTTGCCAAAGAGGGAGTGTGGGACATCACCTCGGGTGATTTTCTTGGCGAGCGCCGCGACGAGAGCGGTCTTCCCGACGCCAGGTTCACCGATGAGGAGGGGATTACTCTTGCTTTTACGGGTGAGGATTTGGATCAAGCGATCGAGCTCTTTCTTACGACCGACGAGCGTGTTTTCTTTGGTAGTGATATCCTCGGCCATGTCCGTCGTGAACTGGTCAAGCGAGGGAGTGGCGCGACCAGACTTCTTCTTGGAGGGGGCATCAGAGAGTGCATCGGGGAGATCGAGCATCTTGGAGAGTTGAGGAAAATGGTCGAAATTCATATGGGCTTCGATGGTGGACTGGATTTTTTTCTCCTTGATCTTGAGCGCGAGGAGGATGCCATCTAAGGCGGGGGTACGAGACTCAAGGAGTGCATAGACCAAGTGCTCAGTCCCGACGTAAGGGTAGTGGAATTGGTTGGCGAGGGCATAGGCCCGTCTCAGACTCTCCTTGAGGGCGGGCGAGAGGGGGAGCGGATGGGTTTTGGGGAGGGCTTTGGCGCCCGTTTTCTTCTTGAGACAGAGTTTGGCGAGGCTCTCCTTCTCAAAACCGATGTTTTCAAGCAAAATACCGCCAAGACTGCCATCCTCGAGGAAAATAGCGAGGAGGAGGTGCTCGGGCTCGATAGTAGTATGGCGGGTATAGTGGGCAATTTCCCGGGCTTCCTTCAGGCTATGTCGGGCGTGGAGGGTCAATTTCTGGCTAAAAGTTGTTTCAAGCATGGTGGTAAGAGAGGTGAATAACGTACCTCCATTCTATGGTTTTCGTGAGGCTACTGTCAAACCAGTGTCGAGAGAGAAACTTTTGAAAAAAGAGCGTGAGTATGCTATCATATTCGCTAGAGATTCTAAAAAAGACCAAAAGAAAAAACATGCAGTTCGGTATCAAAAAACCATACTTTCTTGGCATTGATTTCGGCACCTCGCTCGTGAAGGCGGTGGAGCTGACACTTGAAGAAGGCAAGCCCAAACTCGTGACCTACGGTCAAGTCGATTTGGCGCGTCTCGAAAAAGGTATTGTCACTGGTCAGAATTCCTTTGACGATGAGCTCGTCCTCTATCTCCAGGCGCTCTTGGGTCGCCTCAAGTCCAAGGGGGAAGGCGTCTATGCAGCTATGCCGGCTTTCACTGGCCTCATTTCGCTCATTGAGCTCCCTGAGATGAGTGAGGATGACCTCAAAGAGGCTATCCAGTTTGAAGCCCACAAATATATCCCGTCATCGCTCGATGATGTGGCCTTGAGCTGGGAAAAGGTAGGGAGTTATCAGCCTGAAGAAGGTGGGTCGGCCAAGATGGAGATCCTCTTGGTAGCAGCGCTCAATAAGGAGGTGACGCGCTATCGGAAATATATCGAACAGGCTGGCCTCCAGATGAATTTTTTGGAGCTTGAAACGTTTTCGATGATTCGTTCGACCATCGGACATGATTTGGGTCTTTATTTGGTGATTGATATCGGGTCACGGGCCACCAATTTGGTCCTCGTCGATGATGGTCTCGTCAAAGTGAGTCGCAATCTCGATATGGGCGGCAAAGATATCACCCGGACACTCACCGATGGTCTCGGCATTACGCCAGAGCGCGCCGACACCCTCAAGAAAAGCGACAAGGATTTCCTCAATCAGGCAGAGTCCAAATTGACCTTTCCGGCACTTGAGATGATAGCCACGGAGGGTAAGCGCATGCTCGCGACGTATCAGGGGAAGTATCCGGAGCAGACGTGTTCGGGGATAGTGCTCTCGGGCGGGACGGCCCAATTGACAGGTCTCACTCAGTTCTATGAACGATTGTTTGGTCTCCCGGTGCGAGTCGGTGATCCGTGGCAGCGAGTGATGGTCCCTCCGGCTGTGGAGGCTGATGTCAAACGTCTCGGGACATCGTTTTCAGTAGCGCTCGGTCTCGCGCTCGCGGGTGTAGATGAGATGACTCAGAAATCAAAAGAAAGTTTCTTTAAGTCATTTTCAGTGGACGTGCTCAAAAAAACGCTGATGAAAAAAATATAAATCTTTTTACATACGATCATGCTCGGGGTGAATATCGCACAATCGCAGAAAGAAGAAGAGGAGATCAAGCCAAAGCGTGGCGGGTTCTTTGATACGGGAACCATTGTGAGTATCACCCTCATTGTTTTGTCCCTTAGTGGATGGGGGGGTACGCGTTACTATGTGAGCACACTCGATAAGAGTATCGCTGAGGCTGACGCGACACTGGCTGCCGATATGCCAAAATTGAGTGGCGACGCGATAGATGAGATAGCCGATTTTGAAACAAGACTGGTGTTTTTTGGTACAACGGAGAGTAGTCTCTATGAACCGGCCGATATGCTGAAGAAAATTGAGGCAGCCATGGTACCTGGTGTAGTGCTCACCAAGTACAAGTATGACCATGTAGAGGCAGTGACAACCATCGAAGGACTGACGGATGATTTTAGAAAATTAGCCGAACAGATACAGGGATTTAAGTCTCAAGGCATCTTTACTCAGGTACATGCGCAGAACATCGGTCGAAACAACGATGGTAAAATTACGTTTATCTTAAAAGCCAACTTTTAATCGGCATTACACGTACCTTATGCGACTTAAAATTCTCGTCATACCATTTTCCATCCTTATTGCCCTTATTCTTGTCATTGGTTATATCAAGCCTGACATCACCGAAATTCAGGAAAAGAAGGTTGCTTTGGAGGGCAAACTCTCACAGGTTGCCAACGTGGGAACTCTGGTTGGCAATATTGCGACTCTCTCAAATGAACTTGCGGAAAAAAGTGGCGATCAAACTTTCGTCAAAGAATATATTCCGAGCGAGATGGATCAAGAGCGGGTCATGGATATGTTTAATTTCTTGGCTAGTCAGTCGGGTGTCTTTGTGTATGTGATGGGCATGAAAGAAGTCCAGGTGAAGGCCGTGGCAGAAGAAACGCTCCAGGTAGTGGCAGGCACACCGATGATTACAGATGGTGTGCTAACTCCCGTTCCACAGGCTAAGCCCAAGATCAAGGCGTACACAGCACAGGTTGAAGTGCGTGGAGATTATGAAAACATTAGAGATTTTTTTAACCGTTTGTCGCACATGAATCGTCTCGGTAAGATAGAAAACTTTTCTTTATCCGCGAGGGAGGACAAGGTAGAGGGTGAGGCATCAACGACACTGACAGGCGTGTTTCAGGCGGAGTTCAGTTATTTTCCGATGCAAAAAGTGGCGAGCGCCCTCAATATACCTGTCTTCAGTAAAGCAGAATTCAGTAGTAATGAGTTGACGGCGCTTCGTACGTGGGCCAAAGATGTTGTGGCTCCACTTGAAGATCCAGTCACGGGGCGACCAAATCCATTCCAGTAAAATCGTTTGATATGACGACTCCACCGGTGGCCGGATCAGACACGGTCGCTCTCCCCAAAAGCATAGCCGAGCAGGCTAAGGCGCTCGGTGTGCCACTCCTTGAGAACGTGCCAGCTACTCTCAGCAAAGAGGTATTGTTGCTCATACCAGAGGATTCGGCACGCAAGTATGGGATGGTAGCCTATCAGAAAACGGGAGATACTCTCTTAGTCGCGATGCTCAATCCGCAGGATTTTGAGGCGCTCAACGTGCTCCGATTTTTGGCGGAAAAGGAACGTCTCGGTATTGAGGTGTCTCTGGTTGGAGAAAAAGTGTTTAATGAAATTTTGAAGAGCTATACCGGCGCTGATATGGCCCTCAAAGAGGCGATACTCTCTCTCAAAAAAGAGGATGAGAATATTGCCCAGAAAGAAGAGCTTGCACTCAAAAAAAAGTCCGGAGACGCCGATATCTTTCAGGATGCTCCTATTGCCAAGCTGGTGGAGGTAATAGTGAAGCATGCAATCGATGGTCGGGCCAGCGATATTCATATCGAACCGATTGATAGTTCGTATCGGGTACGATTTCGAGTGGATGGACTCCTCAGAGCCGACCTCGTTTTTCCACGGGAGGTCGGGCGAGCTGTCATTTCTCGGATCAAGATTTTGGCCAATTTGAAAATTGATGAGAATCGTAAGCCTCAAGATGGCCGTTTTCGTTTTGAGAGTAAGGAGGGCGTCGTGGACCTCCGTGTCTCTAGTCTCCCAGTAATGGAGGGCGAGAAGATAGTCATGCGTGTCCTCGAGAAAAATTCGGGCGTGAGTGACCTCGAGCACCTTGGCCTCTGGGGACGCAATCGTGCTGTGCTTGAAAGCAAGATTCGAGAGCCATTTGGTATCATCCTCATCACAGGTCCGACGGGTTCGGGGAAGTCCACCTCGCTCTATGCGTTTCTCCAAATCCTCAACAAAGAGGACCGCAACATTATCACTCTCGAAGACCCAATCGAATACTTTATGGAGGGTATCAATCAGAGTCAAGTGAGGCCGGAAATCGGCTATACCTTTGCTGCTGGACTCCGCTCTATCCTCCGACAGGACCCAAACGTCATAATGGTAGGTGAGATTCGTGATAGTGAAACGGCCGAGCTCGCTATCCATGCAGCACTCACGGGTCACTTGGTCTTGTCTACTCTCCATACGAACGATGCTATCGGGGCTATCCCACGATTGGTAGATATGGGTATTGAGCCTTTTCTCCTCGCGTCATCGCTCCAGGTCGTAGCGGCTCAGCGTCTGGTCCGGCGCATCTGCGAACACTGTCAAGAAAAGGCTCCTCTCTCCAAGCTCCAGGAACGGACAGTGACCGACTTGTTTCAGGCGATTCCCCGAGAAGAAGTGGAGGCATATGGACTCAAAACAGATCAGGTAGTCACTGTGTTCCGTGGTAAAGGCTGTGAAAAGTGTGGCCTCACCGGCTATAAGGGACGGATTGCCCTCTATGAGACAGTAGCTGTAGACGAGACGATGCGGGAGATCATTGCAGACAAACAAGGCAATGAAACAGCGGTGAAAGAAGCAGCGCTCGGTCAAAAAATGCTCTCGATGCGACAAGATGGAATCCTCAAAGTACTGAAGGGCATCACCACGCTTGCGGAAGTGGAGCGGGTGACCGAGGGCAAGCTCCTCATCGATGAAGAATAATGATATACTGAGAGCGTTGTCGATCAAAAAGAAAAACAAACATGGAATCGTTGCATGTAGAACAGCGGCTGAAAAATCTCCTCTTGTTGGTGGGTCAACAAGGGGCTTCTGATTTGCATCTCGTGGTAGGTCGCTATCCCACTCTTCGGATCGATGGCAAACTCCATCCGGTCGCTCAGGAAAAAATTCTTACTCCTGCCGATACTAAAGCGATGAGCGACGTACTTCTCACAGATGAAAAAAAGGAGGAGCTCATTGCCGTGGGCCAGACGGACTTCTCCTATAATTTTGAAGATCGGGTGCGATTTCGCACCAATATTTTTCTGCAAAAGGGCTATGTGAGCGTCACGATGCGTTTTGTCATGGATAAATTGCGTAGTCTCGATGAGCTCAATGTCCCGAAGGCGCTCTATGATTTCGCCGGACATTCGCAGGGACTCGTCCTTGTGACTGGACCTGTCGGTCATGGCAAGTCGACGACTCTCGCCGCTATCATCGACTATATCAATCATAATCAGGACAAGCACATCATCACGATTGAGGATCCGATAGAGTTTGTCTACAATCAAGACCGGTGCATCATCAACCAACGTGAAATTGGTCGGGATGCCAAGAATTTTTCCGATGCTCTCCGGGCTGTCTTTCGTGAAGATGCCAATGTCGTACTCCTCGGAGAATTGCGCGATCTAGAGACCATCAGTACAGCGATGACGGCGGCCGAGACGGGACACCTCATCTTTGCTACGCTTCACACCAACGATGCCGCCCAGACTATCGACCGTATCGTCGACGTGTTTCCCGCCCATCAGCAGAATCAGATTCGCATGCAGCTCTCAAGTGTCCTCCTCGGAGTGGTCTCACAGCGACTCCTCCCGAATACCGGGGGTGGACGTATCCCAGCCGTCGAGATCATGTTCAAGAACAATGCCGTTGAGAACCTGATTCGTGAAAACAAGAATCATCAGCTCGATTCTGTAATTGAAACCAGTCTCAAAGAGGGGATGATTTCCCTTGATCGGGCGCTCGCCGATTTGGTCAGGCGGGGGCTCGTGACTGTCGACGACGCGTTTATGTACTCCAAGAATCGTGATTATCTCCAGATGCTCCTCAGTCAAGAGTCCAACTAGCATGATATTTTCCTATGAAATTTGTTTTTAAAGCCAAAGATGCCAAAGGCCAAATCCGTGAGGGTATGGTTGAGTCTACCAATGCCAAGGCAGCAGCGGAGATACTGGGACGGAACGGCCTAGTCCCTATTTCGGTCAAGGAAGACAAGCCGACCATGGCTATCGTCAAGGATTTTCAGCGTGCCTGGGAGGGGGTACGGCAAAAGGAGCTCGTGGTGTTTTTCCAGCAGCTGGCTACTCTGGTAGAAGCCCGTGTCCCGGTGGTTTCAGCACTTCGCACCATCGAGGAGCAGACGACCAATCGTTATTTCCGCATTATCATCAAGGAAATGGCGGATGACATTGAGGACGGAGCACAGTTCTCAGTCGCCATCGAAAAGCATGCCGATACATTTTCTCCGCTCGTCATCAACATGCTCCGGGCTGGCGAAGCGTCGGGCGAGCTTCAGAAATCGGTTGAGGTAGTGGCGGCCAGTATCGAAAAAAACTATCAGTTAGCGGCCAAGATAAAGGGAGCACTCTACTATCCGGCATTTGTGCTGGGAGTCGCGTTCATCATCGGATTTCTGGTGGTGACGTTCATCCTGCCCAAGATCACGGTCATGATCAAGGATCTGAAAGTCCCGGTACCGTGGTACACCGCAGCTCTCATCTGGATAGGAGATTTTATGCAAGTCTGGTGGTGGGCGGTACTCTTGGCGATTGCAGGCATGATTGGGGGCGTCATGTACTACGTCAAAACCGAGGCCGGGCGACATGAGTGGCAGGCGCTGTTGCTCAAATTGCCAGTGATAGGCGATCTGTCGCGCAGTATCTATATTACCCGTTTTTCAGAGAACCTGGGTTCACTCCTTGATGGTGGTATCCCGGTAGTGCGTGCGCTCGTCATCGTGAGTGAGATAGTCGGCAATCAGGTATTTGAAAAGATTATTT
>CAYNNJ010000026.1:0-1051 GCA_964398755.1 uncultured Bdellovibrionales bacterium | reverse complement strand
GCGACTGATGAAAATTCTATCAAATTATTCACATTTGAAAAGATTATTTTGAAAGCGGCTGATGAAGTCCGTTCGGGCGGGACGATGAGCACAGTATTTCTCCGCTCATCCGAAATTCCACCCATTGTGTCACAGATGATTCGTATCGGAGAAGAGACGGGTTCGCTGTCGAATGTACTTTTGAGTACCGCCAAGTTTTATAATCAGGAGGTGGAGACGGCAACTAAGAGTCTGACAACCCTTATAGAGCCGATACTGATCGTAGGTCTCGGTATCGGTGTCGGTATCCTGGTCGTAGGGGTACTCATGCCGATCTATGATATCGCTGGTCAGTTGTAAAAAATATGCTATACTAACAGTGTCAGTATAAAAAATAAAAACAAAAACAGAAGGAGGTGAGCATATGAAAAAAACCTTGAAGGGATTTACCCTGATTGAACTCTTGATCGTCATTGCTATTATCGGAATCCTCGCCTCTATAGTATTGGTGAGTTTGAGTAATGCTCGTGAGAAGGCGAACATCGCTGCATTTAAATCACAGGCACGTTCGCTTCAGTCGGCCGTTATTGTCGAATGTGATAGCGCCTCCCTGACTGGTGCGAGTGTGACCGCGATGATGCCAACATCCAATAACCGTATTGGTACGGTGGCTGATGGCGATATTACGACCAACTCATGCAGCACTACTGGCACTGGAGAATTTACGATTCAAACGGAATCTATCGATCTCGGTAGTTCAGCAGCAGCGACTGCCTGTGAGACCGCCAACGGTACTCTGATTGAAGAAGTTGGTGTTACGTATCCTGCTGGTTGCTAGTTTAATATATTTTATTGAAGTGTATGAAAAAGACTTTGAAAGGGTTTACCCTGATTGAACTCTTGATTGTCATTGCCATCATTGGTATTTTGGCGTCGATTGTGTTGGTCAGCCTCAGTAACGCTCGTGAGAAGGCAAATATCGCTGCCTACAAGGCCCAGGTGAGCTCACTCACGCCGGCTATCATGGTCGCGTGTGATACCGCCGTGCTGTCTGTGGCAGGTGTTCAGGCTA
>CAYNNJ010000025.1:0-9532 GCA_964398755.1 uncultured Bdellovibrionales bacterium | reverse complement strand
AGAAAGCGGGTAATCCGCTAGCCTAGCAAACCGCCATATGTGTGTACACATTACCGCGCGCTCTTGACGAAAAGTCGATTTAGGAGCATAATGTACGGTTTAGTACCTTAGAAGAATTTGGCCTAGACAGCTCCCGTGGAGCACCTCTTTACCGCATCCCCTTACCCGGGGAAGGCATGTGACTCTCTCTTGGAGTGTTCCAATGAAAGTTTCGCCTGAAGGTATTGAGGTTGTCCTGGAAGCCGGCTACAGCACGACGCCAGGCAGTCTCGATGACTGTCTGCCGGGTGCTAGGCGCCTGGTTGAGGCCATTGCTCGAAGTGATGAGGCAATAGCCTACCATTTCGAAGGCCCGGCCGAAGGCTTCGGTTCTGCGGTGTTTGCCAGGGGTAATCGTGTGGTCTTTCACGCGAGCGTACCTCTCGGCATCGTTACACAGTTCGGGGTTGATGAGGAGCCCCTCATTGTTCTCGAATACGTCGAGGCGGCGGCAAGCACACTCGTTTGCTGTGACAAGCGGTGCGCTGTATCGGTCGCCATCTTTCTTCCCGAAGATGGCCGAGAATATGGCTACGCCGAAGTGGTGGCCTTTAGTCCGGCCACGAACCAGGTGCTTACCGCACCCTCCCATTTGTTTCAGCGGGTATCCTAGCGGGCCCACTGAAACACGCATTTCCCCAGAGCGCACGCTTGTGCTCTGGGGATTTGAATTTTTAGACAACAAAAAACCTCCCACCGCGGGAGGTTTTCTTTTGACTAACTACGCGGTGCTCTTGGCGAGCGTGCGGAGGGTTTTGGCTGCGAGCTTGAGCTTCATGCCTCCGATGCGCTTGGTCTGAATATTGACCGCAAAGGTGCGACGGGTATGACGCTTGGAGTGGCTAATTTTGTTCCCAGTACGGGTTCCGCGGCCGGTCAAATCACAGGTTCGGCTCATAAGATCTGCTTGAACAGTTACAAAAACCAGAGTATCATAGAGAGGCTTTCTTGGCAAGAGTTCTGTTTTCCTGCTAAAAGCGAACGAAGCTAAAAGCTATAAGCTCAAAATAATGACCCAAGAAATCGCCCTGATCGGCTTCTATCTCTTTATTTTCATCTATTCCGTCATTATCCATGAAGTGGCTCATGGCGTGATGGCTCTGTGGCTCGGCGATTTGACCGCCAAGTATGCAGATCGGCTGAATCTGAATCCCATGAAGCACGTGGATCCGTTTGGTTCGCTCCTTCTCCCGGGGCTCCTCTTTTTGACCCAGTCACCGTTTCTCATCGGGTGGGCCAAACCGGTGCCCTACAATCCGTACAATCTGCGAGACCAGAAATGGGGTCCGACGTATGTCGCTCTCGCTGGTCCTGCCTCCAACTTTCTCATGGCGCTCATCGCGGCGGTTATCGCAAGTCTCCTCCCGATGTCACTCCTCATGAAGCGGGATATTCTGGGGCGATTCTACGGCATTACCGGCGGGCAGGGGGATTTCCTGGATCGTTTCGAACTCTTTGCTACAGCTATTTCAGGATCACTGCCAAATATCTGCTTCGGTCTCCTCCTCATGATTATTTTCTGGAATGTCGTCCTTGGATGCTTCAATTTGCTCCCGATACCACCACTCGATGGTTCCAAGATTCTGTACTCACTCTTCGGTATCAAGGAGCAGACGATGCTCTTTTTGGAGCAGTACGGACTCTTTATCATGATTTTTGTGGTGTTATTCTTTCAGCAACCCATCAGTATCTTTATTGGGACGGTCCTCCAGGCCTTTCTCCGTCTGGCGCTGAGCTAGCAGGGGAAATCTGCGAGGGGCGAGAGTGGGGGCGCTAGGACTCCTTGACATAAGTCCGAAGTGTAGGGTAGTATGGCTCATACGGAAAAGCACCGCTTTTTTGTTTGTCCATGAGTCTTTCTTCTCGATTCCTAATCCAATATTCATCATTTTGTCCTGTGGCCACGATCAACCAGCTCATCAAGCGTCCCCGCAGCTCCTCGGCCAAGAAGTCGAAGTCTCCGGCGATGACCTATTCCATCAATACCGTCAAGAACCGTAATACCTTTCATGACAGTCCGTTCAAGCGTGGTGTCTGTATCAAGGTATCGACGACCACGCCGAAGAAGCCGAACTCCGCTCTCCGCAAGATTGCCCGTGTGCGTCTCACGAATGGAATGGAAGTGACCGCCTATATCCCCGGTGAAGGACACAACCTCCAGGAACACTCCATCGTCATGATCCGTGGTGGCCGTGTGAAGGATCTCCCGGGTGTGCGCTATCACATCGTCCGCGGTATCTTTGACGCCGCTGGTGTCCAGCGCAAGCAGAGTCGCTCGAAGTACGGTGCCAAGAAGGATAAGAAGAAAGATTAAAAAGGGAGAGCTGTTAGCTTGTAGCTGATAGCTTATAGAAAAAGAGGTCTTGAATCTGATTGTGAATTAACTAAAAGCTATACCCTAAAAGCTATAAGCTGACCAAAGATATGCCACGAAGAAAACGACAATTTGCCCGCGAGTGGAAGCCGGATACCATGTATGAGAATCCGCTGGTTGGTCATTTCGTCGGCATGATCATGTGGAATGGTAAAAAGAGCGTGGCTGAGAAGATCATCTACGATGCTTTTGATATCATTCATGAGCGCACCAAGAAGGGTGGTCTCAACACTTTCGAACAAGCCATCAAGAACGTTTCCCCGCTCCTCCAACTCAAGAGTCGTCGCGTTGGTGGTGCCAACTACCAGGTCCCGGTCCCGGTTTCCGGTGAACGCCGACAGGTGCTCGCTATGCGCTGGATTCGTGATGCCTGTCGCAACAAGAAGGGCAAGGCTATGTCTGAAAAGCTTGCTGATGAGCTCCTCGACGCTTCGAACAAGATTGGTTCAGCCATGAAGAAGCGGGATGAGACTCACCGTATGGCCGAAGCTAACAAGGCATTTGCTCACTTCGCCTAAAGGCTCTCCCATTTCTATTCCTGCTACGAATGAGAAGAAAGAAGAGTCCCTTTTCTTTCTTCTTTCCTTTCATAAAGTAAATCTCACTCAAGTAAAATAATTTCCTTTCATAACGTGTATGGCTCGCAAGACCCCCATCGACAAGTATCGTAACATCGGTATCATCGCGCACATCGACGCTGGCAAGACCACGACGACCGAGCGTATCTTGTTTTATACCGGTATCACCCACAAAATCGGTGAGGTACATGAGGGAACAGCGACTATGGACTGGATGGAGCAGGAACAGGAGCGTGGTATCACCATCACCTCAGCTGCGACCACCTGTTTCTGGAAGGGGCATCACATCAATATCATCGATACGCCGGGGCACGTAGACTTTACCGTTGAGGTGGAGCGTTCTCTCCGCGTGCTCGATGGCGGTGTCGTCGTATTTGACGGTAAAGAAGGTGTCGAACCACAGTCTGAAACCGTGTGGCGTCAGGCCGAGAAGTATGAGGTTCCTCGCATGTGTTTTATCAACAAGATTGACAAGGAAGGTGCTATCTTTGAAGAGGCCCTGTCTTCCATCTGGAACCGTCTCACTCCGCACGCTGTTGCCATCCAGTACCCGATGGGACTCCGCGGTGATTTCTACGGCTTGATCGATCTCATGACCATGAAGGCCTATACCTTTGAAGGTGAGATGGGTGAGAAAGTAATCGAGGGAGAAATCCCAGCCGAATACCAGGACAAGGCCAAAGAATGGCGCGAGAAGATGGTAGAAAAAATTTCTGAAACAGATGACGCTCTCACTGAGAAGTACCTTTCGGGCGAAGAGATATCGGTGGCTGAACTGAAGGCCGCTCTCCGCAAGGCTACCATCGCGGTAAAACTCCATCCCGTGATGACGGGGACAGCACTCCGGAACAAGGGTGTCCAGCTCGTCCTCGATGCCGTTGTGGATTATCTCCCATCACCGATTGATATTCCTCCGGTAACGGGGACTGATCCCAAGACAGATGCTCCGCTCGTCCGTGAGACGCGTGATGACGAGAAGTTCTCGGCACTTGCCTTCAAGATTGCGACCGACCCGTTTGTGGGACAGCTCACATTCTTCCGCGTGTACTCAGGTACCGTGAAGGCCGGATCGTACGTGCTCAACTCTACGAAGAATGAAAAGGAGCGTATCGGACGCATCCTCCGTATGCATGCCAATCACCGGGAAGAAATTGAAGAACTCTCGGCTGGTGACATCGGTGCCCTCGTTGGGATGAAGGTGACCACCACCGGTAACACGCTCTGCGAACTGGAGAGCCCAGTTATTCTCGAATCCATTACCTTTCCGGAACCAGTTATCGATATCTCGGTCGAGCCGAAAACCAAGGCTGATCAGGAGAAAATGGGTATGGCCTTGAAGAAGCTCCTCGAAGAAGATCCAACGTTCCGCGTTCACACCGACGAAGAAACGGGCCAGACCATCATGTCGGGTATGGGTGAACTCCACCTCGATATCCTCGTTGATCGTATGCGCCGCGAGTTCAAGGTAGAAGTAAACGTCGGCCGTCCGCAGGTCGCCTACCGTGAAACTATCCGAGGTAAAGCTGAATCCGAAGGCAAGTACATCAAGCAGTCTGGAGGTCGCGGTCAGTATGGTCACTGTTGGCTCCGGGTGGAACCAAACGAAGTGGGCAAGGGCTACGAGTTCGGGAACGAAGTGAAAGGTGGCGCTATCCCACAGGAATTCATTAAGCCAATCGACAAGGGGATTCAGGAAGCGATGCTCACGGGTGTCCTTGCTGGTTATCCGATGGTAGATGTGAAAGCGACCGTGTACGATGGATCGTACCATGATGTTGACTCCTCGGAAGCGGCTTTCCGTATCGCCGGCTCGATGGCTTTCAAGGAAGCTTGTCGCAAAGCGAAGCCAATGATCCTCGAACCGATCATGAAGGTGGTGGTCATCACCCCAGAGAATTTCATGGGTGATATCGTTGGTGACCTGTCGTCGAAGCGTGGTGTCATCAAGGAGATGAATGCCCGTGGCGAAGGTGCCGCTCAGGTTAAGGAAATTCACGCTGAAGTACCACTCTCCTCGATGTTCGGCTATGCTACCCAGATGCGCTCGATGTCGCAGGGTCGCGCCAGCTACTCGATGGAATTCGGTCACTATGCCGAAGTACCAAGTAACGTGGCTACCGAGATCATCGGCACCCGTACGGCTTCTGGTGACGTGAAGCCCGCCTAAAGAATCGAATTTCGATTTTTGAATCTCGAATTAGAAACCAGCCAGTGATGGCTGGTTTTCTTGTTGACAATTGCGGTGATTACGACTAGTATAGCGAGTTGTTTAAAAACCTGTACCAATGGAGGTAGCTATGAGGCAACGTGTCGTCGCTCTCACTCTCTACGAGGGGGAATGCTCTATTGACCCGAAGAATGAGTTCCAAGGTAAGCCTGGGCGAGTTGTCCACGAGACCTTCATTCGGCGGGTGTTGCCGGCTCTCGAGCCCGTTACGACGGTGGCGCGGTGTCGATACGAGGCTCTGCCACTCGGTAGTTGGCTTGGAGAGCTGAGGCCATATCAAAGATTGCCTCAGAATCCGCTTCCCAGATACGACCCGACCAGCGCTGAGATCTACGCAGATCTGTATCCGCGAGAGCAGGGGATGCTCGTGAACTGGGGGCACCTCGTAATGCTCCTTTCATTCCAGGCGAAGGGTCAGAGCGGACTTCTGGCCACGACGGATAACATCGCTACGTTCTGCTTTATGAAGGGACTGAACGATGAGGTCTTTCTGATTCGCGTCTTCTGGAACTCAAGCTTGAAAACCTGGTACATCCGGGCTTGGAGCTTCCAGGAGAGAGTAGATCGTGGCTGGTCGAGGAATAATCTGCTCCTTTTGCCGTTCAATCTCTAGGACGGCACCAGTCCTTGATGTTTCATACTCCCGTGTTGGCAATAGCCAGCGCGGGTTTTTCTTTTATCAAAGCCATTTTTTGAGATTTGTCCCATCAGCGTGTGGGTCGGGTTTACCCCGCACCATTTCTCTCAACAAATGGTCAAAATTGTGAGTATACGCCGATAGGTAGCTATGCTTGATACCCTCCTTTTGGTGCAGACTTTCCTCGGAAAAGGTGCGGGGTTGACAGTATTTGAATGAGTTGATATTATAGCGAGTGACGCTTTTTCTCGAGCTTTTTTCGTTTTCGGACGGGAAGGTCGACTGAAAAACAACAGCGCTTAAGTGACTTATAATTCGTTTGAATAAAAGGTTATGGCAGAGCAATTCAACCGTTCGAAGCCCCATGTAAACGTCGGTACCATTGGTCACGTCGACCACGGCAAGACGACCCTTACGGCGGCTATCCTCCACGTCATGTCCATGAAGGGATTTGCCAAGGAGAAGAGCGTGGACGAAATCGACAAGGCTCCGGAAGAAAAAGAGCGTGGTATTACCATCTCGACTTCACACTGTGAATACGAGAGTGATGCTCGCCACTATGCCCACGTTGACTGTCCTGGGCACGCTGACTACATCAAGAACATGATTACGGGTGCCGCTCAGATGGACGGTGCTATCCTCGTTGTGTCTGCGACTGATGGTCCGATGCCTCAGACCCGTGAGCACATCCTCTTGGCCCGCCAGGTTGGTGTTCCTGCTATCGTGGTGTTCTTGAACAAGGTTGATATGGTGGATGATCCGGAACTCATTGACCTTGTTGAGGCTGAAGTCCGTGAACTCCTCTCCAAGTACGAATTTGACGGTGACAACGCTGTCATCGTTCGTGGAAGTGCCCTCAAGGCCTTGGAATCAAAGAGCGCCGACGAAGAAGCTGCCAAGCCGATCCTCGACCTCATGGCCGCTCTTGACACCAAGATTCCTCAGCCAGTTCGTGATCTCGACAAACCGTTCCTCATGCCGATCGAAGACATCTTCTCGATTGAAGGTCGTGGAACCGTGGTTACCGGTCGTATCGAGCGTGGTGTGGTGAACATCAACGAAGAAGTAGAAATCGTCGGTATCCGTGACACAGCGAAGACGGTAGTCACCGGTATCGAAATGTTCAACAAGCAACTTGACAAGGGAACAGCTGGTGACAACGCCGGTCTCCTCATCCGTGGTATCAAGAAAGAAGACGTCGAGCGTGGTCAGGTATTGGCCAAGCCCGGCTCGATTACTCCTCACACTGAATTTGATGGCGAGGTCTACGTCCTCTCCAAAGAAGAAGGTGGTCGTCACACTCCGTTCTTCAAGGGCTACAAGCCACAGTTCTACATCCGCACGACTGACGTGACTGGTGAAGTGGAATTGCCAGAAGGAACAGAGATGGTGATGCCTGGTGATACCGTAAAGCTCAAGATCAAGCTCTTGGCCCCGGTCGCCATGGAAGAAGGTATGCGCTTTGCCATCCGCGAGGGTGGACGCACCGTGGGTGCTGGTGTCGCCACCAAGATCACCAAGTAGTTCGAGGCAACTTAGCGGAGAATAACCCTTGGGTTATTCCCGCGATAGTTCTCTTGACCCCGCACCATTTCTAGGAAATGTCTGTGTAAGGAGGACATCTCAAGGCGTAGCCGCCTACCGGCTCACACTTGAAACAGGAATAATTTTTCTTGGAAATGGTGCGGGGTTGAAATAAGGGACGGAGTAGTTTATTATCAAACGGAGCGAGTGAAACGAAAGTTCACTTTCGTTTCCGAGTGAGTACTGATAAAATCGGGTGACGCCCGTTATAATGAACGCAATGAAAAAGACCGAACCAACGCAAAATCTGCGTGTCAGAATCAAGATCAAGGCGTACGATCACAAGGTGATTGATCAGTCAGCCAGGAAGATCGTCGAAACAGCGGAACGTACCGGAGCAGAGATTACCGGTCCAGTGCCACTGCCGACCGAGATTCACAAGGTGACCGTCAATCGTTCGACCTTTGTGCACAAGAACTCGCGCGACCAGTACGAAATGCGGGTTCACAAGCGCTTGATCGACATCATCAATCCAACAGCAAAAACAATAGACAATCTCACGAATCTTGATCTTCCCGCCGGTGTCGATGTGGAGATAAAGATGTAGTGACAATCGTTCAAGTCCCACTTCATTTGAAAGTGTTCAGGTGAGAAGTGGTGATACTAAGCGAACCATATTCAGAGAATTCTGAAAACTGGTCGCTAGCCAGTTTTTTTGTGTAAAAAGGTTATCATACGGCGATGAAATGCATTATCGGAAAGAAACTTGGAATGACGACCCTCTTCGATGAAGAGAAGGGCGCTTTGAACGTGACGCTCATCGCCTGTGAGAAGAATACCGTGACTGCCAACCGCACACTTGAGAAGGATGGATACATCGCTCTTCAGGTTGAGACTCAAAAGACAGCCAAGAAGACGGTGCGCAAGGAATTCCGCATCGACCGGGCGATTACTGAGAGTGACCGGAGCGTGGCTACCAAAGAACTGGCCAAGGAATTGGAGAAGTTCCCCGTAGCAAGTGACCTCTCGGTGACACAGTTCGTGGTCGGTGACAAGGTGAATGTTTCCGGTGTGACCAAGTCCAAAGGATTCCAGGGTGTCGTGAAGCGTCATGGATTCGGTGGTCAGATGACCAGTCACGGACGTAAGCACGATATCCGCAAGCCTGGTTCGATCGGAGCCACCTTTCCGGAGCACGTGGTCAAGGGTCGTCGCATGGCCGGTCGCATGGGCGGTGAAAATATGACTGCTCTCAACCTCTCCGTCGTGTACGTGAACGAGGCCGAAGGTTTGATCGGCGTCCGCGGGGCCGTCCCGGGAGTGAATGGTCGGGTGGTCAAAGTGATGGGTGTGAACTAACGAAACTGTATGTCCAAAGTTACCGTCAAAAATATTCTCGGAGCCGATGTCAAAGAACTGACTTTGAATGAAGCGCTCTTTGCCTTGCCTTCGAATGATACGCTTCTCCATCAGGTATACGTCGCTTTGTCGGCCAATGGTCGTATCGCGATTGCTCATACCAAGGATCGTGGTGAGCGTTCTGGTTCTGGTATCAAGCCATGGCGTCAGAAGGGGACAGGCCGAGCTCGTGCCGGTGCGACTCGGAGTCCACTGTGGCGCAAGGGTGGTGTCACCTTTGGTCCAACCAAGGAACGCAATTTTTCCAAGAATACGACTGCCAAAATGCGTCAGAAGGCCGTTATGATCGCTCTCTCGGAAAAGATTCGAGCCGGCAAGTTGGTGGTAATCGATGCTCTTTCCTATGAAGAAAAGAAGACCAAGCGATTTGCCGAAACACTCCGCGCTCTCGGTGTGAATGGAAAGAGTGTCACGTTTGCTCTCGCTACCCCAGAACTCTCGCTCTCGCTCATGTCCCGCAATGTGCCTCGCGTTCTCCATACACTCACGGAGAATCTCAATGTCATGCAACTCCTCGATCACGAATATATCCTCATGTCAGAAGCGAGTGTCGCTGTACTTGAAAAGCGCTTTGCGTCCTGGATTAATACCGGCAAGAAATAAAATGAAAACATTTTCTACCATCGCTCGTTCGGAAACAAAAAAATAAATTTTTTCGCCCACTCACTTCACTCGGTAGTAAGAATCATATGGCCATTTTTGATAAGACAACTGAAGCCAAAAAGACGCTCCGC
>CAYNNJ010000024.1:7483-9741 GCA_964398755.1 uncultured Bdellovibrionales bacterium | reverse complement strand
TCTAAGATAAGGAATCGTTATGAGACTCCTAGAAGATGACTAGGTTGATAGGCTATAGGTGGAAGTCTCGAGAGGGATTAAGCCAAGTAGTACTAATAAATTTATTCAACTTTCTTTTTTCCATCGTTTTCTCGGAGCAATCCGGAAAAACGGTGACGGTTAACAGTGAAGAGTGCTTGACAAGACAGTACGTACAGAAGACAGACGACATGAATATATCAATTTGGAGCGGAGTGTTTCCGGTGCTTCTAGCGATAGGGCCACACCTGATCCCATCCCGAACTCAGCAGTTAAGCCTATCAGCGCCGATGGTAGCCTCCGGGCAAGAGTAGGTCAGTGCCGGGAACATTCCGCTTCAAATACTTTACGATTTACCCCGCCATGGCGGGGTTTTTCGTGCTATAATGAAGGAAAGTAACGACGATTCTATGTCACGGATGGCGCGCCGAGTTATTATTGCGATTGTTTTCTTTGTCTTAAACGCTCTGTTTTGGACGGGTGTGTATTATGCTTTTCTCAAGGCGCCCGAGACATGCTTTGATGCTCGGCAGAATCAGAACGAAGAGGGGATTGATTGTGGCGGTGTGTGCGCCAATGCCTGTTATGTCCCGGTCATGGGGCAGGATTTCGAAAAGCGCGAAGTGGCTTTTGTTCCCGGTGGAGAGGGACGGTATGATGTCTTGGGCAAGATCTTTAATGGCAACAACGATATTGGGGCCTCGTCGTTTCAGTACACCTTTACCCTCCTTGATGGTGCGGGTCAGGTGATTGCCACCCGTTCCGGAGAGAATTATATTTTGCCTCAAGAAACGAAGACCTTAGTCGAGCTCAACCTTGAATCGACTGTGACGCCGGCTTTGGCGCTCCTTGCCATTACCGAGGTAAAGTGGGAGCGCTTCTCGGGGTATCAGGAGAAACCAGCGGTCAATATTTATCAAAAGCGGTTCGAACAAACCGGCCTCACCTTTGGTTTTGGCAAGGCCTATGGTCTCGTCTCGAATGAGAGTCCTTATGATTTCCGCTCGATTGCGGTCACCGTCGTTCTCCGCGATATGATGGGGAAACCGTTGGCCCTCAATGAAACGGTGTTAAATACCGTTTCGGCCGGACAGGCGCGCGATTTCTCGCTTGTTTTCCCCACACCGTTTGTCGGGGAGGTGGCTCGCCTTGATATGGAGGTCGATGCTGATGTCTATCACTCTGACAACTTCGTAGAGCAGTACTTCCAAGCTGGACAGTAATTCGGGAGCGCATATTTCTTTTTCCTATGGTGCGTCTCTTCGCCAAATTTGATTGGATTCTCCTTCTTTCGGCCGCTCTGATCCTCCTCGTCGGGCTTTTGGCGCTCTATAGTCTCTCGGCTGCCGGCGGGACCAACTATTTTCTCAAGCAGTCCCTCTTTGGGGTCCTTGGTTTCGGGGTTCTCTTTTTTGTCGGAACGCTCGATTATCGACACATCCAACGCTATAGCACGCTCCTTTATTTTGTGACGGTTTCGGTCCTTCTCCTCGTCCTCCTCTTTGGTACGACGGTCAACGGAACGGCTGGTTGGCTCTCTTTTAGGTTCTTCCAGGTCCAGCCCGTCGAGGTAGCCAAGGTGACGCTCATTATTTTCTTAGCGAGCTTCATTTCGAAGAAAAAATCGGAACTCGGTGAGTGGACGAGGGTGATTGCTTCGCTTATTCTTTCGACGGTACTCATTTTTCTCGTTCTCCGCCAGCCAGACTTGGGGTCGTCACTGGTGCTCGCCTCTATCTGGGGCGGGATGATTCTTGCTTCCGGACTAAGGTGGAAGCACTTTCTGGTCTTGGGATTTCTGGGAGCGCTCCTGGCTTTTGGGAGTTGGTTTCTCTTGGCGGATTATCAGAAGGCCCGGATTGATACGTTTCTTCATCCCGAGAACGACCCACAGGGTTCCGGGTACAATGTGCTTCAGGCGATGGTAGCCGTTGGCTCTGGGGGTATTTCTGGGAAGGGGCTCGGTTATGGATCGCAATCCCAGCTCTCGTTTCTTCCGGAGAAGCACACGGACTTTATTTATGCGGTGATAGCAGAGGAGCTCGGGATGGTCGGGGCTTGGTTTGTGATTGCTCTCTATGCGGTACTCCTCTACCGGATCAGGCGGATTGGGATGCTCGCGAGTGATAACTTTGGTTATCTCCTGTCACTCGGTATCATGATCATGGTTTTTGTGCAGGTTCTCATCAATCTCGGGATGAATGTGGGACTGCTGCCGGTCACCGGACTCCCCGCACCGT
>CAYNNJ010000024.1:0-7473 GCA_964398755.1 uncultured Bdellovibrionales bacterium | reverse complement strand
ATACGGGGGGAGCTCGCTCCTTTCGCTCTCGGCCGCTCTCGGTCTCCTCCTTTCGGTTTACCAGCGGAAGAAAGGGGTGGATGACATGCGGATGTCCCTCGAGCGGAGCCTCTTGTAACATGCTGGTTACCGGTTGACGTTTCGGACCTTTTTTGCTAGACTAAAAGGGCTTAAAAAAGGGATTATTTCCTGAAATCGGGCAAATTTCCCGAACTATTTTGCCTTCTATGCGCTCTCTTCTTATCGCTCAAGCTGTGGTAGCTGTGCTCCTTTCCGTCTCTATTCTCCTCCAGAATCGAGGATCCGGCCTGGGAGCTGCCTTCGGTGGTGATTTCGGTGGCTTTTATACCAAGCGCGGACTGGAGAAGTTTCTCATCTACGGGACTGTCATCCTCGCGGTGGCGTTTCTGGCCCTCGGAGTGATTAACGTCCGCCTATCGGTCATCTGATTGGTTCGGATTTAAGTCTGTAATGCAAAGTTTTATTAGTCGCTTCTTCCGTATCATGAATATCTTGAGGAGACGTCAGTGGCTGGCCCTGTTCCAGGCACTCCAGGTCCGTGACCGTATCCTCGTACTCTTCTTTGCCGTCATCGGTTTCGGGGCGCTTCTGTTTTGGCTCGGGGCGCTCTATGTGGCCTCGACCCAGGCCGTGCCTGACTTTGGCGGGGAGTATACCGAGGGTATTGTCTCACAACCTCGCTATATCAATCCGATTCTCTCTCAGACGAGCGAAGCTGATGCGGATATTTCCGGACTGATCTACCAGGGTCTCTATGGCTATGATGGGGAGGGGAAACTGGTGAAGCGTATGGCCCAAGATTCAGCCTTGTCGGATGATGGTCGCATCTATACCGTGACCCTCCGCCAGGGGATCAAGTGGCATGATGGTGAGGAGCTCACGGCGGACGATGTGCTCTATACCGTCCAGGCCATTCAGGATCCGGCTTACAAGAGTCCGCTACGGGCCAACTGGCTCTCAGTGGAGGTGGGGACGGTTGATCGCTATACGCTCACCTTTACCCTCAAAAAGAGCTATTTCGGCTTTCTTGAGAATCTGACCGTCGGTATTCTCCCGAAGCATATTTGGGAAAACATTGCACCGGAAAACTTTCTTCTGGCTGACTATAACCTGGCGCCAATCGGGGCCGGACCCTATCGGTTCTATGATTCCGAAAAGGATTCGAGTGGTAATGTGCTGACCTATGAGTTACGCGCTTTTGAAGGCTACTTCGACGGTGCCCCATATATCGAAAAGATTGCCTTTCACTTCTATCCGGACGAGCCAACCCTCCTCGATGCCTACAATAGAAAGGAAGTCCTTGGGATGAATTCGGTCACCCCGGAAAACCTTGCGCTTGTAGAAGAGCGGAAGAGTGCCCGGGTCTATGAGATGGCCATCCCGCGGATTTTTGCGGTATTTTTCAATATTACCAAGAGTGCGGTACTCGCCCACGATGAGGTACGGAGCGCTCTCTCGTTTGCAACTGATCGGGAGGCTATCATCCGTGAAGTCCTTGAGGGCAAAGGGCAGTCGGCGGAAACAGCGCTCCTCCCATTTATGAATGGGTATGCCACCGATATCGCCTTTCCGCGATATGATGAGAATCAGGCCAATACTATACTCGATCAAAACAACTGGAAGCGCGGCGAGGATGGTATCCGGGCGAAGGATGGTGTGGCGCTTGCCTTTGAGCTCAAGGTGCCCGATTGGCCGGAGCTCGTGGAGACAGCTGAACTGCTCCGCGCCCAGTGGGAAAAGGTGGGAGTCCGGGTCACGGTGACGGCTGAGAGTGCCGGTGACCTCCAGCAAAACACGGTACGACCACGCGAATACGAAGCGCTCCTCTTTGGGGAGGCGGCCATGATTGATTCTGATCCGTATTCTTTCTGGCATTCGAGCCAAAAGCATGATCCGGGACTCAATCTCGCTGTTTTTGATAACAAGGATGTCGACGATATTCTGATGTCGCTCCGGGAGACCACCGACCTCGAGAAGCGCAAGGAATACTACCGCTCATTTCAGGATATCTTGGTCCGAGAGAATCCAGCTACGTTCCTCTATAGTCCGACCTACCTCTACGTGGTGAGTAGTTCACTCAAGGGGATTGATGTAAAAAGTATCAATGCTCCAGCGCATCGATTTAGTACCGTCAAGGACTGGTACATCAAGACGAAGCGAGTGAAGAAATAGATTTACGATGTATGATTTATGAAGTATGAATAAAACTCTTCAATCCTAAATCTAAAATCTTAAATCAACAGAGGAAAATTATAAGACCAATTAGTTCAGGTAAATTGTAAAAAATATGACCCATCCACTTGATGTTTCCAATCTTCGCCAGATGATCCTCGAGAGCCCGAGTCAACTCCCGGTGGGGTTAGAACTGGGGAAGGGGATAAGCGTGCCGGGGACATTTCGTTCGATCATGATTTCGGGTATGGGGGGATCTGCTCTCCCGGGGAATCTCTTCCGTATTTACCTTCACGATTTGTTTGAGTCTAAGGAAGCATCCAACCAACCAATTGCTATCTATCAGAATCGTTCCTACAATCTACCGCCGGAGAGCTTTGTAGAGTGTCTCAACTTTATCTGCTCCTACTCTGGCAATACCGAGGAAACTATTTCCTCCTTCGAGGAGGCGCTCGAGCACAAGCTCCCCTGTATCGCTGTTTCTGCTGGGGGCAAGATTGAGGAGATGGCTAAAGAGCACGGTGTGCCTCATATCAAGCTCCCGATTCCTTTCGAGAACTTTCAGCCTCGGGTGGGGACCGGGTATTTTTTTGGGGCGATGTTTCAGGTCTTGGTGAACCAGGGGTTGGTACCCGATGTGACGGCGACCCTCATCGCCGAGGCCAAGGCACTTGAGACCCAGATAGGGAGTCTCGAGGCAGAGGGGAAGGCACTGGCTGAAAAAATGGCTGGTAAAACTCCGGTTATTTATAGCACCGCCAAGTACAAGTCGGTCGCTATGGTCTGGAAGATCAAACTCAATGAAAATGCCAAAACTCCAGCCTTTTGGAACTTCTTTCCCGAACTCAATCACAATGAAATGGTGGGCTGGACTCTCCCACAGAGCTCGTTTTTTGTCCTGATACTTCGAGATTTGTCCACCCATCCTCAGAACCTGAAGCGAATGGAGATCACCGCCGAATTGTTGCGCAAACAAGGGGTAGAAGTGGAGATACTTGACATGGCAGGCGGAAGCGTGTATAGTAAGGTATTCCAGAGTATCGCCTTAGGCGACTTCACTTCGTATTATCTCGCCCTCAAATACGGGCAGGATCCGACGCCAGTACACATGGTGGAGGAACTCAAGAAGCTCCTCGCATAGTTTTTGTTTTCAAATTTTCGGGCCCTGGTGGCGCCCGCCGAAGGCGGGTAAAGAATTGGTAGATTTAACCGCCTGTGGCGGTCGCACATTTCGAACATAATTGCCGACGTGGTGAAATTGGTATACACGCTAGCTTCAGGTGCTAGTTCTCGCAAGGGAGTGAGAGTTCAAGTCTCTCCGTCGGCACAACGTAAACATCTCTTTTTCGTGTAAGAAAAGAGCTCTTTCGTGTAAATCATTCTTAGTCGGTAGTGGGTGAGCCAGAAGCGGACATGTCCCTGTGGCGCGCTCTTCTACCCCAAAACGCAGTATGCAGCCATTAAATAACAACAGAGTCCCGGGCCGACGACCGATGGACGTCTCTCCTCAGGGAGGACGACCACAGGGTCAGAGCCGACCGCCGATGAGTAACAATCGACCGAGTGGTATCGGTGCCTTTGAGGGTATCGTCGCTCGCGAACAGGCCCCCAAGGGGACTCCTCGTGGTCCCGTAGGAACGAAGCCTGCTCCGCGACCGTTTGTCAAAAAGACAGAGGTCGTCGCAGGGGTCACTCCCAAACCCGATTCGCGCAAGCGTGAGCAGGGTGGGCGCCCCGGTGGTGCCAAGGGTGGACGGAGTGGCGGAGCACGCGGTGGCCGGGGAGGCAACCGCCGTTTCCAGCAGACCGTGCCGAATCGTCTCGAGCCCAAAAAGCTCGGAGCCGCCGTGCCGACGATCCCCGAGAAAACGCTCCGCATCATCCCGCTTGGTGGTCAGGAAGAAGTTGGTCGCAACATGACCGTGTTTGAGTACGGCAACGATATCGTCATCATCGATATGGGTGTTCAGTTCCCGGAAGAAGATATGCCCGGAATCGACTATATCGTCCCGAACGTGAGCTATCTCAAGGGCAAAGAAAAAAACATCCGTGGTGTGCTCTTTACTCATGGTCACCTCGACCATATTGGAGCGGCCCCGATACTCTTGAAGCAACTGAACTACCCGACCATCATCGGTCGCGACTTTACCCTCGCTCTCATCAAGCACAAGGTTGAGGATCAGGAAAAGGGCGCAGCGAGCCGACTCAAAACCGTGCGCGTGAAGTCGCTCGAAGACCGGATCAAGCTCGGTGTGTTCGAAGTCCGATTCTTTGAAGTCGAGCATTCAATCATGGATGCGATGGGCATAGCGCTCGTTACGCCGAATGGTTCTATCATTCACCTCGGTGACTGGATGATCAGTAACGAACCAGTGAATCCTGCCGATGCTGATGTCTCGTATAACCACCTAGAATCGCTCCCTAAGCCGACTTTCCTCATGCTTGAGAGTCTTGGTGCTACCAAGAAGGGAATGCCACCGTCAGAGACCGAAGTTCACACCAACCTCCAGAACCTCATTCGGACGGCTCCTGGTCGGATTATCATCGGGACCTTTGCCTCGCAGGTGCGTCGCATCGCCTATCTCATCGAATACGCTGAGAAGCAGGGGAAGCGCGTCGCTCTCGAGGGGTACAGCATGAAGATGAATATCGAGGTAGCCAAGGAGCTCGGCTACATCAAGGTGAAGAAAGAGACGCTCATCACCGTAAACGACATCCACAAGTATCCCGACAACCAGATTGTGGTCATCTGTACCGGCGCTCAGGGCGAGCAAAACGCGGCCCTCTCCCGGATCGTGACCGACAATCATCGGTTCATCAAGCTCCAGAAAAACGACACCATCGTCTTTTCGAGTTCGGTTATCCCTGGGAACGAACGCAGCATCCAACGTCTCAAAGACAACCTCTATCGGAAGTGTGACAACGTGATTCATAGTGATATCATGGAAATCCACGTCGGTGGTCACGGTACTATCTGGGAAATCGAGGAAATTATCCGTCAGGTCAAAGCGACGTATATCCTCCCAGTCTATGCCAACCACTACTTTATCAAGGAAGCGGCCAAAATTGCCTATCGCCTGGGATATCCCGATAAGAACGTCTTTGTCATGGACAATGGCCACGTCCTCGAAGTGCCAGCGAAAGATGAGGGCTTCCCGCACCTGATCGCCGAAAAAGCGGACTCGAGCTATGTCTTTATCGATGGTCTCGGTATTGGCGATATCGGCCACGTGGTCCTTCGTGATCGCCAGATGCTCGCTCAGGACGGTATGGTGGTCATCACCGTCGTCATCGACAGCAAATCCAAGAAAATTATTGGGACCGTCCAGGTCACGTCGCGTGGATTTATCCATGTCAAAGAGAACTTTGACCTCGTGAACGAGGCCAAGCGCAAGGTGGAAAAAGTCGTAAAAGACACTACCTCGAAAGAGACCTCCATCGACTGGGATATGGTACGCAATCAGATTCGTGAAGTCCTCGGTCAGTTCCTCTTTACCAAGACGGAGCGCAGGCCAATGATCCTCCCGGTCGTGATTGAAGTGTAAGCGTACTTCCTCAAAACTCCCCACTCCACAAGTAACTTTTTGTCTCTGTTTCGGACTCAGAAAGGCTTTGGATAAGCAGAAAAAGTCGCCCCCATTCGACGGCGGGCCACAGCTCTTTTTCTCCATCCAAAGCCTTTCTTCAGACAAGCGAAACAACCGCCAAAAAATTCTTGTGAGCAGGGAGTTTTTTGTTTCCCTCACAAGGAGGCAGGTATGCTACAATATGAGTATTAACCGCTAGGGTATTTTGACTATGAAACGGCTTTTTTCGGGTATTCAACCATCGGGGAATCTCCATCTCGGGAACTACCTCGGGGCTATCAAACAGTGGGTAGATATGCAGGATGATCACGAGGCGATATTTTGTATTGTTGATCTCCACGCTATTACTGTCCCACAGGACCCGGTGGCAATGCGGGCTAAGACCCTCGAGATTGCCAAGATCTATCTCGCTTCCGGTATTGATCCCGCCAAGTCCACCCTTTTTATCCAGTCTCATGTCCCGGCTCATACCGAACTTGGGTGGATACTCAATACCATTGTTCGAATGGCCGAGCTCGAACGTATGACGCAGTTCAAGGACAAAGCTCAGAAGGGCGGAGCGGAAGAATCAGGCGTGGGGCTTTTTACCTATCCTGTTCTTATGTCTGCCGATATTCTCCTCTATGATACCCATGTGGTGCCGGTAGGGAAGGATCAGATGCAACATATTGAGCTTGCGCGGGATCTCGCTGAGCGATTCAACAAGAAATACGGTGAGACCTTTGTCATCCCAGAGGGGAGACTTTCCAAAGAAGGCCAGCTCATCATGGGTCTCGACGACCCGAGTAAGAAAATGTCGAAGTCCGCTTCGTCAGAGTACAACTATATTGCCCTCACGGATGATGCCGATACCGTACGGCGTAAGATTAAAAAGGCGGTGACCGATAGTGGGAGCGAGATTGTCTACTCTGATGACAAGCCAGCCCTCAAGAATCTCATCAATATCTACACACTCCTCTCAGGGAAAACTCCAAAAGAGATAGAGACTCTGTATCAGGGGAAGGGGTACGGTGATTTCAAGACCGACCTCGCGGAAGTAATCGTCGGATTTCTCACGCCGTTTCAGGAGCGTCTCTCGGCTCTCTCCGATGATGACGTCCTCGCCATCCTCCGGGCTGGTGCGGAGAAAGTGCGACCACTGGCCGAGGCCAAGCTCCGCCAGGCCTACGACAAGATGGGTCTCATTTGGTAAAACTTTTACAAAGAAAAAGCCCGCTCCCAGATTCTGGGGCGGGTTTTGGATTTGCAGTCGGAGAACGGTCTAGCGCTCGGATGTTTCCGGCGTCTTTGCTTGCTGTTCCTGGACCGGCGGAGGGGAGCCAGTGTCTTGTCTTTGATTCCAGACACCTGAAGTGCTCTGTGGCGGGAGTCCGTGAGTGTTGAGTGCACGGAAGCGTTCCATTCGACGACTCTCAGCCCCAAGCCTCGGCTCAAATTTTTCAATTGCCATCGCGTATCTCCTTGGGAAGGTACTGACAAGTGGGTTTCTGAACCAGAAAAAAACCGCCCCAGAGGCGGATGTTTACGCTTTCTCTACGGCGGTTTTTTTGTGGGTTGGGTGGTTCATTAGTGGATATGGTACACCTGTTTCCAAAACCGTGCAACTCCGCTTGTTACAGGTGTGTTTCCCCTAAAAGCCCTTTCCCTTTTCATTTCCACAGATGCCACCGAACATCCCTGACTCACTTCACCG
>CAYNNJ010000023.1:0-9935 GCA_964398755.1 uncultured Bdellovibrionales bacterium | reverse complement strand
GTCGGGCTGGTACGCTATCTCGACCTTCTTCTACCAAGAAAGTCTCTACAAGAAACTTGCTCCGGGAGAAGAAAACTATGTTTGGCTCAAAGAAAAAGCACCGCTCACGCGGGCCGGTGATTCTTTCCTGATCTACTACATCGAGGAGAACAAGTAGTACGGAGAAGGGGTAGCGATACGCTTTATCCCGGGTCCCGAGAGAGACGCCGTGCCCGCAGTGCTACAAGGTGGGTTTCAAAATTCCAAGGGCGTCACTTCTTCTCTTTCTTTTTGACCTCTTTCGCTGGCTCCGGTATTACTTCCGGAACCTTGGTTTCCTTGCCTTCTTGAAATCGATAAAACACCCGGTTCTCAGTCCGGAGATCTATGTAAAGGAGATCGTTTTGACGTTCGCTCGATATTTCCTTTTCAAGGAGAAGTGAGAGAGCCCTGAGCGATTTCTCAAGCGGTAGATCCGTCGCAAAATATACCTCCCACCCGGCGACCGTCCGCACCCTCAGTTCATTACTGAATCGTGACGTCACGCGTAGTTCCGGTGATGTCTCTATCCCGAGCTCATCCTTGAGCGCTGTCCGAATCTCGCTCGGTAAAGCAACAAAGGACGGGTCAAACACTCCTCCTTCACTCGGGAGTGACTCGAGGCTCTCATCACGAATCGTGATCGTTCGCATCCGATTGATTTCTTCATCATAGACCGCCGTCTGAGGCATCACGGTGCCATCTTCGCGCACATGGAAGCACGTATCGATACACCAGAGGAGGAGTGTGCTTCGCTCCGTGAGCGCAATCGAGAACCTATCCGGAAAAGTCCGTGAGACCGTCACCTCGCGAATGAGCGGGAAGCGGTCACGGAGTACCTGTTCCAGAGCGCGCGGTCGAAGGAGAAAAAATCGTTGTCGGTCGATCTTCCCCAGATACTTTTCGTGGAGTTCCTGATTGAGAACGTCATCAAATACCTGAGACTCGATTCGATCCCGACCGACAATCACTGGATTCGAGAGAGCGAGATACGGCGAAAACAAAACGAGATACGCTATCGTCGAAAGAAGCGTCCCCCACAAGAGGAGTACTCCAGCGATCGCCAGTCCGGTACGAGACGGCGGGACCGGACTCTTACGCGTTTTCTTGCGAGTCGGCACTTCCTTTTGCACGAATCGCCCACGCTCTTGTTTCAATTGTGTTTTCCACAAAAACCGCATGGCAATGAAATTGAGAAGGCAATTTACAGAGCGAAAAAGAGTTTCTCCAGGAGCAATCGAGCATTACCCTGTGTCGTTTTGAGAAGATGGATGGTTTCGGTCACGCGCTCGAGGAGCTGATAGTAGCGGATGATGAGCGGTCGCTCCGCTCCTTTTTTGGCCTGTTCGTGAAGCCCCGGGAGCCACCACTCCAGGAGCTGAATCGCCCGATCCGTTTCGGTCCCGAGCCGCTCAGCGAGGCTCATCCGTTCTCCGAGGCTCAAAGTGGACAAGCGATAGAGGAGGGACAATAATTCGCGATTCTTCACAAAAGATTCAGGCGATTGGAGCGCGCTCATGATCATCCCAGGTCGCCCGAGGGTGTAGAAAAAAGGAGCAATCGCGGTAGTCTCGGATTCTGGTATCCCGGCCCGGAGTTCTTGAGGAGAAACAAAGTCAAACCGAATCCGCTTCACCCGCGAAAGGACCGTCGGGAGTATGGCACCTACCTCATGAGTGACCAAGATCAAAACCGCTGACGAAACTGGTTCTTCCAGCGTTTTCAAAAGTGCATTCTGGGCGGTCTCGGAAAGCCGGTGAGCATCTTCTATGATGAGCACACGGTAATCCCCCTTGGCCGGATACTGACTGAGGAAAGAGAGGGCCTCCCGCACTTCCTCTACCGGAATACTCTTGGTCTTGGTAATACCGCGCTTGGTTTCTGACTGTGGACGAAGGACCCGGACATCGTACGGATACGGCTGGTCATCCCCTGGTTCAAACTCGGGTTCATCGACGAGATTCGCCGCCAATTCAAGCGCACAGAGTGCTTTGCCGATGCTCCGAGGACCAGTAAAGAGATAGGCTTGTGCCGTCGTCCCTCTCTGCACGCTCTCTGTGAGCAGATCTCGCTCCCTGTGGTGACCAATGATATGCATACAATGAAATACGAAAGCTAAAATGACACGGACCAAAGAATCAAAGTTTTGCTATTACCATCTTCATTTGGCTCTGGAACTGCTCTCTCCTAAACTTCTTCACTGATTCTTTCATGAGCGCTTCGTCGTACGTTCCTTCTTTTTCCAAAAAGCGCCGTACTCCCTCAGCGATGATTTCCGGATTCGAACTATGAAACGTCTCGCCCATCCGAGGGTCGGTCAAAATTTCACGGATTCCACCATAATCAAGAGCAATCACCGGTGTGCCAGAAGAGAGTGCCTCGACCGCCACCATTCCAAAGTCTTCCTCCGAGGGAAAAATGAGTGCCCGAGCCCGCGCATACTGACGGGCCAGTGCCTGGTCATCCAAAAATCCAGTAAAGGTGATGTTGGCTTTGGCTCGGTCACGCAAGTGTTTCTCTTCTGGACCGGCTCCAACCACGACGAGTGGCAATCCGAGCTTGTTGAACGCTTCGACGACCGCCATTACCTGCTTGGACTGAGTCAAACGAGCAACCACCAGAAAGTGATGGCGCTTCTCGCCATCACTTTCTGCCCGTAGGGTCTCCGTACTCAAAGTTACGGGCGGATAGACAACCGTCGCGTCTCGCCGATAGTACTTGGCAATCCGCTCGCGCGTAAACTCAGAGTTGGCGAGAAGTACATCAGGACGCTCGGCTGCCTGCTTGTCCCAAATACGGAGATAGCTCATAAGCATCCGTGTGAGTATGCTCCGCCGACTCCGAGCGCCCAGTTCTGAGAGGTAGCGTTCATGATAGTCCCAGGCATAGCGCATGGGGGAATGGAGATAGGCCACGTGGGTGGTGTGAAGACGGGTAATGATGCCCTTGCTCCACGCCCCTGATGAAGAAATCACCAGATCAAATTCCCGCAGGTCAAAACTCTCCACCGCTGCCGGAAAAAATGGCAAAAAGAGACGATACCGCTTCTGTACAAAACGTGGCATTTTACCAAGCCATGAAGTGCGGATGTCCCGCCCTGGAAAGTGAGTGGCAACCATCTTTGAGTCTGCCAAGAGGGTATAGATTGGCGCCTCCGGATAGAGAGCACACAGTTCCTGAAATACTCGTTCCGCTCCCCCGTAGGAAACCAGAAAATCGTGGACCAGGGCTACTTTTTTCGGCTTACTTTCGGTCATATTATTGAAGCGTATCAGCGATTTTTTGAGCACAGGACAACCAACTATAGCGACTCACATTGTGGGTCGCTTTTTCTATTATACCACTATGGAGTTTCGGGTCAGACAGGAGCGCCTCTACTCCCTCGGCGATACTTTCGACGCTCGTAGGATCCACCAATACTCCCCCCGCTCCGGCCACCTCTGGGAGCGACGAAGTAGCGGACGTCACGACCGGCACTCCGACACTTTGGGCCTCAAGGACGGGGATTCCAAATCCCTCGTACAGCGTCGGAAAGAGAAAGACATCGGCATTTTTGAGTAAATCCCACTTTTCTTCTTCTGTGACGTAACCTACTTCTTTGATATGATTTTTGAATCTTGAATCTTGAATCTTGGCACAGATACGCTCGTACCCGTATCCTGGCTTGCCGGCCAAAATAAGCTCATGAGGTATCCGGTACTTTTCTTTCAATATCTCAAAAGCCTCAATAATTCTTACGATATTCTTTCTTGTCTCTAGTCTTCCAATAAACAGCAGGTATGGCTTCTTGTTTTCATTCTTGATTCCTGATTCCTGCTTCATGCTTCCCGTCTGTTCATAGCCTTCCGATATGACAGCGATCTTCTTTTCTGTTACCTGATAGAGTTTCATCACATCACGCTTGGTATTCTCTGACACACAGATGACCGTACTCGCCGCCTGACAAGAAAATTTGATCGAGTAGTGCATATAGATCCGCTCCCACAGCGAGTACCCCTCAGGACAAAACTCGTACTCAAGTCCATGAATCGTCACAGCCGTCCGTCGAGGATGGATGAGTGGCACCGTATGGGCTGGAACAAAGAGGACATCCGGCGCACGCCAGAGCATCTCAATCGAGAGCGCGATCTGCGTCCAAAACCGCGGTGCCCAGAGTCCGCGCACCACCCAATTCTCAGGCAGTACAAAATCAATATCCGGTACCCCAACTCGCCACTTCTTGCGCACGTACAAAACCACCTGCGCGTCTGACGGGAGCGTGTCGCGCAAATACTTGATCACCTGGTAACTATATTCTTCGATTCCCGTACGTCGTTTCAAGAAAGCCCGCGACGCATCGATGCCTATGACACGAGCTTTTAGCTGATAGCTGATAGCTGATAGTGGTGTCATATCAAAGCTCTGTAAAATCTATAAGCTATTAGCTAATACCTATACGCTACTTCGCTAACATAATACTTCGCTTGTAGATATCGAGGTTCTCAAGCACAATACCCGTCCCTTTGACCACGCAAAAAGCCGGATCATCCGCGACGTAGCATGGTACATTGATCGTTTTTGATATGAGCTGGTCGAGATAACGGAGCTGTGCCGTCCCGCCAGAGAGTACCATCCCCTTGTCCATGATATCTGCTGCGAGCTCGGGTGGCGTCTCTTGGAGCACCTGCTTGATGACATTGATGATCTCCCGGAGTTCATCCTGGATGGCTTCGGTTACTTCGTTTGACGACACGGTCACCGTTTTCGGGAGTCCACCCATGAGGTCGCGACCACGAACCTCCATGTGATCCTCCTTGACCTGAGCGATGGCCGATCCTATCTTCATCTTGATTTCTTCAGCTGTCCGATCTCCAATCGCGAGACTATACTTGCGCTTGATGTAGTCAGAAATGGCCTGGTCAATCTTGTTCCCACCGACACGGGCGCTGTGTGATGCGACCACACCGCCGAGACTGATGATAGCGATTTCTGAAGTTCCACCACCGATATTGATGATCATGTTCCCCTGAGCGGTATGGATCGGAATCCCCGCCCCAATAGCCGCGAGAATCGGCTCCTTCACCACATAGGCGGCTTTGGCCCCGGCCTTGAGCGCTGCATCGATCACCGCCCGCCGTTCGGTCGAGGTGATACCAGCAGGAATCGAGAGCACGACCTCCGGACGAAAGAGCCGCACTCGACCAGCTACCTTGCCAAGAAAGTATTTGAGCATGGCCTCGGTGATACGATAGTCAGCGATGGCACCATCTCGGAGGGGCTGACTCGCCACGATGGTATCTGGGGTCCGCCCGAGCATTTCTTTGGCTTCGTTCCCGACGGCAAGCACTTTGTTTTCCGTGAGCGAGATCGCGACCACGGATGGTTCATTGATGACGACACCCTTTCCCGGCACGAACACCAGGGTATTGGCCGTTCCGAGGTCAATACCAATTTTCCGTAAAAACATGGATTGAAAATCCCACTTCATGCCAGTTCCTTTCTTATGATATTGGCTCCAATTTTTTGCAGGCGCTCTTCGATGCGCTCATAGCCTCGGTCAACCTGGTAAATTTCTTCGATGATTGTTGTTCCCTCAGCAGCCAAGGCAGCAATAATGAGCGCAACACCGGCCCGTAAATCAAAACTCTTGATTGTCGTCCCACGAAGGGGCGTCTTGCCATGGACGATGACCTGGTGCGGATTGAGGACCTCGGCTCGTGCGCCCATCTTGATGAGCTCTGGAATATAGGAGAAGCGCCCTTCATAGAGCGTTTCAAAAATGAGGGTATCCCCCTCGGCCTGAGTAGCGAGCACTCCAAACACGGATTGATTGTCGGAAGGCATCCCTGGATAGGTTCGCGTATCTATCCATGGTTTCACTGCCTTCAAATGTTCCGTAGGATGAACCGTGATGGCGTTCTCACGGAGAGTAAAGCTCACCCCGAATTCTTTCAGCTTTTCAAGTACGATATCGAGATCATCCTCGCGCGCATTTTCGACGGTGAGCTCACTTCCTGTGACCGCCCCAAGCACCAAGAATGTAGCGGCTTCGTTGTGATCCGGCATGATAGTATACGTTGCTCCACCGAGAACCGGTTTCCCGACAATGGTGAGCGTATGTGTACCGAGGCCAGTGATCTCCACTCCAAGCGCCTGTAGAAATTTGCCGAGGTCGGCCACATGAGGTTCGCAGGCAGCGACCCTGATCGTCGTCTCCCCAGGAAGGGTCGCGGCTAGAAGCATAGCATTTTCCGTCGCCGTTACCGAGAGTCCCTGGAGTACCACCTTGCCACTTTTCTTTCCGGTAGCATCTACGACATAGCTCTTGCCATCACCGACGATATGAACACCCAGTTTTTCGAGGGCATCGATATGAGTGCCGACCGGTCGCGCGCCAATGACGCATCCACCTGGCTGACGAATTTCAAAATGATCCACTCGGGCCGAGAGTGCTCCCAAGAGCATGATCGACGAGCGGAGACGCTTCACAATTTCTTGATCTACTCGGGTCACATCGATTTGACGAGCGGTAATAGCCACCTCGTGATCCCCTTGCCACACCACCTCTGCTCCGAGACTTTCCAAAATCTCAAGCATGCGAAAAACATCTTCAATCCGCGGAATATTCTTCAGAACACACGTTTCCTTGGTGAGGAGCGTCGCAGCCAAAATTGGGGTCGCGGCATTTTTAAGCCCGGCAACCGTGATGGTTCCCGAGAGTTTCTTACCCCCCTTTATTTCAAAAACTTCCATACAATAGGCATTAAAAACGGTCCCTATCACTGGCTCAGTATAGCTTGTGTAGGCCTAACTTTCAACCCCGCACCATTTTTATGAAGTTACCATTATTCACCCATCTTTAAGCCGATAGGCGACTACGTCTTACAATGTTTTCTTACACAGAACTCTCTCGGAAATGGTGCTGGGTCAAGGTAATTTCCTCCCAGAAATGTGAAACGACCAGGAGATCATGTCTCGACTGGTCGTTCTTTTTTGCCTCTATTCGGAGTCTGCTCAAAATCTCCATTTTCTACTGCAGAATTGAATTTCTGGCTACAAAATGCTCACGCCTCGTCAAGTTACCCTCCGGGTAGCCCTCCTCAGCCTTTACATTTTTCGCACAGAAATTCAATTCTTCGCTACGAAAGAGAGATTTAGAGCAGACTCCAAGGCGAGAGTATGGGAACATACCCTGCTTGTTTTTTGTGTTTTCCGCCGGCTGGCGGATTGGTTTTTATTTTTAAGGTACGTGGTGGGAATTTCCCGAGACAGAGCCCCAAGAGGCACTCTCTCGGAAAAAGAAAAAACGGGTTCACCCCGTTGTTTTCTCAAACGACTAGGGCACCCTTTCGGACACCCCCTTCTCACTTGTACATCTATTATAGCACGTTTTTTGGCTCTTGTCGAGCCCCGGCGATGCTTGCCACAGTCTCCTGCAACCTCTTCCCATTCCCATGCCGAAGCATCCCGAGGTACGACGCTACCGCCTCTTCCTTTCCTGCCGACTCCTCGATTCTCTTCATCATCCGTTTTTTGGTCATGGTCCTTAGGACTCGATGATCAGGAAAATGCACCCAACCCAAGAAGTCTACGCCACTCCCTATCGTTTTGATGAACACTTTATCTGGATGCAGTTCAAGCCGAAGGTTGAGTGTGAGAAATGCATCAATGAGTACCAGGATGCTTTTCAATTCTGCCCTATCCTGGGAGAACACCACAAAGTCATCCGCATACCGGATGTAGTATGTGGCTTTGACTTGGTGTTTTATGAACTGATCCAGTTCATTGAGATAGATATTGATGAGGAGTTGGGAAGTCAGATTCCCGAGAGGGAGTCCGGTACCTGATGAACCAGAGTCAAAACTCCCAATTACTCTCTCAAGGAGCCACAAAATGTCAGGATCAGCGATCCGTTTCTCGAGGATACCCATGAGCACAGCCTGGTTGACCGAAGCAAAGCACTTTCTCACATCTCCCTTGAGCAACCAGACTGTTTTCGTATGGTTTTTGGAAGCCGAGCTTCCAAAAAATCGAAAACGATCAAGGGCCCTATGCGCTCCCTTATCCACTCGACAAGAATACGAATCAGCGATGAACGTCCGATCAAAGAACGGGTAAAGGATACAGTAGAGGGCATGGTGGAGGAGCCGGTCTCTCACGGATGCTTTGTGAATATGGCGGGGTTTGGGGTCGGAGATACGAAAGGCGTGATACTCTCCATGTATATACGTTTTGGTCACCAGGTCACGATGGAGAGCCAGAATGTTATCCATGAGGCGGAGCTCAAACTCCTCTACATCTTTTTTCTTTGTTTTCCCTCTCTTGAACTCTTGCCAGGCTTCAAGGAGATTTTCGGGAGAAATGATATCATGGTAAGTGGAAGCTAATTTCTTTTTTTCTTTGTATGTCTCATCAACTAATCCCCCCCCCCGAAGCTCTTACCCCTTTTGCAGAAATTGAAGGGAGGATACACATTGTGGTATAGTTATCTTTTTACTTTGCCAAAAATTCATCGGCATTCACTGGGACAAAAAGTTGATGCTCTCTTCGTGGAAACTATCGAGGCCGTCGCTGCGGCCAGCTTTTCTTCAGGTACCGAAAAACTTCCCTACATACGCCACGCTATCAAAAAGATGGATACCCTCAAACTCTTCTTAATGATTTTATGGGAGACCAAGTCATTGGATAACAAAAAGTATCTGGCGCTTTCAGTAAGACTTGATGAAATAGGCCGGATGCTCGGAGGTTGGCAGGGACAAGTCTTAAAGAAACAAAACTCCTCGCACGAATGAGAGGAGAAAAGAAGAGAATAGCGAGACTGGGAAGGCGAACGCGCCATCATCATTCCAGTTGTTGTCAGGGTTATCCCAGTAGGCGTTCACCTGACGCCCATCGTCGTTACGGTTCGATGCAAGGACGTTCGGGTTACCGTCAGAAAATCTTTTCTGCCCTCTGTATCACCACCCGTTGAGTACTCTCCGAGTTGAATCGTATCCGGTATCTCAATACCTTAGCAGAAGAGACCAAGTATCTTCATTTTTTGTGAAGTGTCTACACAAGCCACTCTCTTTGAAGCCGTAACCGCAAAGACTCTCGACTTGTGGATACTGGATTTAGCCGAAAGTAACCGTGATCACTTCCAGATTCGCCTACTACCGATTTCAGTATATCAAAAGATGCAAAGTTGAGAAAATGAAAACCCCGCACTACCATTCGGTAAAATGCGAGGTCAACTTGTCCGCCTGTGGTGGAAGGACTAAGTATCAAGGGTCTAAGAGACCAAAGGTACAAAGTCCGAAGTGCTTACTGCGAGACTGGGAAGGCGAACGCGCCATCACCACCCCAGATGCTGTCAGGGTCATCCCAGTAGGCGCCCACCTGACGCCCATCGTCGTTACGGTCCGATGCAAGGACGTTCGGGTTACCGTCAGAATCGGTAATCGTCTCGTGTAGAACGGCGATGTACCAGATTCCCCATTGCTTCAACTGCTCGTCAGAGATGGCTTCCCGGATGAGGAGCGCCAATTCGCCGCGCAGATCTTCGGATTTCCCGTAGTCGCGCTCACCGCGAGCTTGCAGATTGGCAGTCGTGCGTTCGGCATCGGTGCTGAACTCCTTCTTGCCGAACATGAGCGCGACGGTGTACTGCTTGCCGGACTCCAGGCGATGCTTGGCGTCGTAATCCAACTGAGTGAGCACGTTACGCGCCCATTTGGTGGGCTTGTTGCCGGCAGCGTCGCAACGCGCGAGCCATTCTGCACCCGTCAGACCGAGACCAGTGACGGTGATCAGGGTACGCCCAAACTTGTCAGTTCGGAAAAACGGGCCAAGACCGACGCGCTCATGGAATTGATCCCGTGGCGGAACGACACCCTGCTTGATTGCTTGCAGCAGGTCTGCAAGATAGCCGTTGTTAAGGATTTCCATCTCATCACGGT
>CAYNNJ010000022.1:334-10085 GCA_964398755.1 uncultured Bdellovibrionales bacterium | reverse complement strand
ATTGAACGATGGCCACCCCTCTGAATCCTTTTTAAACACACAGTGCCCTCGGTTGGAATCGAACCAACATCAACGGCTTAGAAGTCCGCGGCTCTATCCATTGAGCTACAAGGGCGCCTAGGGATATCCCTTCTAGGTGGGTGTAGTAGGGCTCGAACCTACGACCGTTGGCTTAAGAGGCCACTGCTCTACCAGCTGAGCTATACACCCATATTTCAAAACAAAAAACGTCACCTTGGAACGCGTGTCGATTGTAACAAATAAGCCCTCCTCAGTCAACTGATTTAGGTGAAAAGTTCCCCTGGCCAGGAGGGACTGGTGACAATAGTGCCATTCTCACGAAAAACAACGAATTCTGTACCCAGAGCCTCTCTGAGAGCCCTATATTGGCCCTCTCCCGCAAGAAACAGCCCCGAGGTCATACTATCTGCATCAAAGGCCGTCCGACCAAGCGCGGCACACCCTATCACGGCTACGATAGGCTCTTTGGTCACCGGATCGATGATATGGTGCCACTTCTGCCACCGACGCTTGAAGGTATCGGAAACAGCTACCGCCTGGTGGTTGAGTTCAAGGGTCCCAAAGGCCGTATCGGGCCGTCCCGGGTACTCAAGTGCTACCCGATAGGGGCTCCCATCGCGCTTGGTCGTACCATACATATCGCCACCCCCCTCAACGAGAAAAAATTGGTACCCTCGCTTGAGGAGAACGCTCCCCACGAGGTCGATACAGTACCCCTTGCCAATCCCCCCAAGATCAAAGGCTGTCGGGCCCTCGAGTGTGAGCGTCGTCCTGGAGAGTGACCAGTGAGGAAGCACAAAATCCGTAGACGTACTCCCTTCCTCCGGTGCCATACCGTAGCCTGCGCGCTCCAGGAGCCCGCCGACAGCCGGATCATACACACCGTGAGTGAGGTCTCGGAGGAGGAGTGCCCGAGTAAGCATAACGGAAAAGCGCTCTGAAATCTCATAGGTCCCCGCGCTCGCCTTCCGAAAGGCATTGACCTCGCTCTCCTGGAGAAAACGAGAAAAGCGACGCTCAAAGGTCTCTACCTCTGCAAGAATCGCTTTTTCGTCAGCCGTTCCAAACTCATCATGATCAACGAGAATGGTCCACTGTGTCCCCAGAGCCGGAAAACCAAAGGTTTTCATGGATGAGACGTTTAGAGTTGAGCCTTCAATTGAGGAAGAGCAGCATTGAACGCACCAGTCGTAAGAGAGGATCCGCCAACACGATCAATGGCATTTAAGTCCATCAATTTCTTGCCAGTAATGGCCTGGGGCAAATCGGTAGCAAACGCGGTCTGACGATTCTTGGAAATACCATTCACAGCGAGCACATCTACGGTGACCCCGGTCACCACGCCGTTTGCATCCACCATCACATTGAAACCAACTTCGTCACTTCCGCTCGGATTGGTATATGATGTTTTGTATGACAGCGTCTTCTCTCCAGTCATCATGGTATCCTGCTTGGGTTCCATGCCGGTTGTCCCCTTGCTCTCCGGAGTAGCCATCATTTTGTCATCCTCCTCGGTACCAGCAAACTTCCAGAAAAGCAGTGCTCCGGCTACCAATACCACCCCAACGACTCCGATAATTTTTCCCATATTTTTACTCTCAATGTTTAACAAAATACTGTAATCAAAGTATAGCATACGAGGCTCATTGAAGCCAAAAGTAAGTAACTTACCATTGACTGCAGTACAAAAATAGGCTATAACAGTGAGGTACCGCGCTCGTTCCGCCAGCTGGCGGATCAGTGGATACCTGCCTGCCGGCAGGCAGGGAGTACCTGGCCTTATTGCCCCGATAGCTCAATGGATAGAGCATTGGTCTTCGGAACCAGTGATGGGAGTTCGATTCTCTCTCGGGGCACCACACCAATCACGTTTTATGTATTACTTGTACGTTCTTAAAAGCTTAATGGATCAAAAAAGCTACATAGGTTCCACTAATGATTTGAAACGAAGGCTCTCCGAACATATCAAAGGTCTAGTTCCATCAACAAAACCAAGGAGACCTTTAAAACTTGTTTACTATGAAGCTTATGCCAATGAAACTGATGCTCGTCATAGAGAAAAAGCTCTCAAGTTAAAAAGCCGCGCCTATGCCCAACTTCGTAAAAGAATTTCGGAAAGCCTGAAAACGTAATTGGTGTGGTGCCGGGCGCACGAAGAAAATCACCCCCTAGGGAGTGATTTTTTGTTGACGTGGGATTCGCTTCACGTTTTCATAGTTCTTGAGATACTCACTCGGCACATGCCACCATTCCGGTTTGGTACGGTCGTCTCCTTCTTTCCAGTATCCCGGGAGCACTTCATCCTGCCAAGGTCCCGTATAGATAGCAAAATGGAGATGAGCGGGCCAATAGCCGTTTTCTGGGGTATTCGCCTCGCCCACAAAGCCGAGTGGCTCCCCACACTCTACCTTCTCACCAATACGTTTGAAACTCGTGCCGAGATGAGCATAGAGAGAATAAAAAACCTCGCGCCGTGGCTTTTTGTGTCGAATGATGACGATATGACCCCAGTTCCCCCGCTCCTCGGTCCCGGCATGGAGAGCGGCATAGACGACCGTCCCCCGACCGATGGCTCGGACATCCGTCCCGGCCGGCGCATTACAATCCTCACCGAGATGCACCCCCCAAAATGTCCCATCATGATTGCCACGCTTGCCAAACGGAAGCCCGCTCACCTGATAGGATTCAAGCGGAAAGATAACCTTGGGAGTAACGGGATATTTCATACGCAGTCTCACTTTTCATGATCAAGTTTCCGGACGATGTCGCGCATCACGAGGATGCTCGCCAGAAAGGCGATGGCCCCCACAAACCGGAGACCCTTGGAGAGGAGCGCCCAGAGAGGATCGCTCGTACTTACAGCGGTGAGTCCGATGACATCAGCGAGGGTTACGGCCCCGGCCGCCACCACAAAGAGCTTGTAGGACCAGTCCAGCTCCTTCTCGACCCGCCACACAATCCCGATAGCAAACACGAGAATGAGGAGAAAGAGGAGAATCGTGAGCACATCCACCCCCAGAAACACCATGTCTATAGCCATAGTAGCGTTATTTACGAATAAATCCAGCCCGCTCTAAATCATACTCGGTGACCTCGCCATCCCCTTTTAGATAGAGAGCGAATTCCCGAATAAAGAGAAAGAGCCACAAAAAGAGGAGAAGGAGGAAGAAAAAGACAATCCAGCCCAAGGAATCGATGACATCAGCATAGGTGAGACTGTCACCACTCATGAGACCGATAAGTGGAAACTCCGTGACCTGAAAGGGAGCAATCCGACTGATATTCAAACTATCGAGGAGGATTTCCGCCTGAACAAAGTGCGCCCCCGGAGCGAGATACATCGGTATCGGGAGGGCTGACTCAATAACAGCGCCTTTGGCAAGGAGCGTCCTCTTGGTCTCGGAGAAGAGGAGATTCTGGTTTTCATCAAGAACACTGTATCGAATGGGGACGACAATCTGGTCATAACGTGAAGCGAGCGTGCCAATGATGATCTCCGTGTGGAGCGTTTCGCCCTGGAGCACTTGGTCTCCTTCGTTTTTGACCGTGAGCACAAACTGAATCGGGATAGCGATGCCCCTTTCCGTGTCTGGCTTACCTGGGACAGTCGCCGGGGCTTTGGATCCACCCCCACCAGTATCATCACGTTTCAAGATATCAAACCGGAGCGTCGCAGTCGCCCGGCGCGTACTATCGAGCGGATCGGTTGCGGTCACGCTAAACGTTTGACTCCCCGATGGGACTCCATAGGGTGGTTTCCATTCCCAATAGCCATTGGCATTGGCCGAAAACTGAGCAACAAAGGACGTGCCCACGGTCACGAGCATGAGCGCACTCGGCATACTCGTCGTCCCGGTAAAGATCGGGCGCCGATCCCCTACCCGTGGCATGCCATTATAGCTATCGACGTTCCGTCCCCCGAATGACACGATGGTCACGCTCGGTGGAGGCGCAGTCACTTCGCACACCCCCGGAGTCGTTGCCGAAACTGGGAGTGACGTAGCGAAACCGGGTCCCATCGGACCGTAGGCGGTCACCACGTATTCATAGGTGGTGCCGACACTTACCCCGGTGTCGGTATAGGCCGAGGTGGCGAGTCCACTCACGAGAGTGAGGCTATCGCGATCGATGCTATATGTATACGTATTCACGTCATCCGCCCAATCGAGTGACACACTGAGGATTCCCGTGGTTTGGTTACAGAGAGCGGTGGCCGTCACTACTGGGGTCACCGGCGGATCGAGGACCGTCGCCGTAATCGTGATCGTATCATCCGCGAGCGCACGGAACTTTTGGCGCAGGTCATACGAGAGTAGCCCCGGATCAAAAAACGCCAAAACAAAATACACTCCCATCGTCACGGCGAGGGCCATCGTGTGCCATTTTAGCAAAGTGCGCAGAAATAATCTGCGATTCGAGATGCTCTTTCGCATGCTCGTATTATACCACGCTCGACCGATTCTTTTGACGCTAGGCGTTCAATTTGAGGACATCGATTACCTTGCCGTTAATGACAAAGTCATCTTCTTCGGTCAAAAAGATTGGCTTGTGCTTTTTGTCACTGGATTCCGGGAGGAGGACAATGTTCTTGCCATCAACCGTTCGGTAAGTTTTGACCGTAGCCATACCATTTATCACCACGAGTACTTTGTCTCCATTGTTGTAGTGCTTCCAGGTAGAATCCACCAGGATAAAGTCACCACTCTGAATCGTTTTGCCATTGACACGAGCCTTGTTCATGGAAGTACCAGAGACCTGGATGGCAAAAACATTTCGGCTGTCCCGTACAATGCGCTTGGAAACCTTGAGATAGCCTTCGATATACTGATCAGCAAACATCGTTGCCGCTCCGGCACTAGCCATACCAAAGACCGGCACATCGAGAAATCCATCCTTGGTCACTCCCTTGAGGGAAATCCCTCGGTCTTCACTCGTTCGTTCGATATACCCCTTGTCCTCAAGCTCATTGAGATAGAGAAAAAAACTCCGAAGACTCTTCAATTTGAGTCCCAATTTTCCGGAAGTCTCTTGAATCTCACGGACCGTTGGCATGGTACCGTTTTCTGAGAAAAACTGCTTGATTGCCTGGAGCACAATCTGCTGCTTGGGGGTGAGAATATTCATCATAAAATTATGTTTGTATGTATTACACTATGAAATATACTCCCTCTATAAGATATGTCAACCCCGCACCTTTTCTTAGATGAGGTATCGGTTACTTTTTTCGTGAGCCGGTAGGCGGCTACGCCTTGCATCTTTCCATCAAAACATACTCTCCTCGGAAAAGGTGCGGGGTCAAATATCATAACAAAAAACCGCCTCGGAGAGGCGGTCTTGATTTGTCACTAATTCTTGATCTCGTAGGTGAGCGTCACCTGAACCTTGGTATTCTGCGTACCTGGCTCTACCACTGGAGGAGCACTCACTGCCTTGGCGGACATCTCCATGTCTCCACCCATGCCATAGTATGGCATCATAGGACTCGTACTCTCATAGAGCGTGACCAATTTCCCGAGACGAAAGCCAGCCGTCTTGGCGAGCGTCTTGGCCTTCTTCTTGGCTTCAGCGATAGCTTCAGCTCGAGCCTCGTCACGAGCTGATGAATCATCATCGACCGTAAAACGCACTTCCGACACGCTGTTCGCACCATTTTCGACGACACCTGAGAGGAGTGACCCTAGCTTCCCATTGTCACGTACCTTGACCTCAAGCGTCTGGGTCAAGTTGTAACCAGTGATAGTTGGTGCTGGACAACTCCCGGCGGTACACGGATTGTAGCTATACCGTGGCGAGAGATTGTACCCTGTCGTCTTCATATCGCCCTTGTCGATCCCCTGATCCTTGAGGTAGGTATTAATTCGATTCATCTTTTCCGAGTTGGCCCCTTGAACTTCGGCGACATCCTTCCCACCATCAGTGGTCACAGTAGCCGAAAACGTCGCGAGATCCGGTGTCGTATCGACATCCCCCGTCCCGTCTACCGAAAAGGTGCGGGTGGGATAGGTATTTTCAACAGACTCTTTGTACTGATATGATGCCACCACCGCTGAGAGAGCGATGAGTACGAACGCGCCAGCTTTGACCAATTTTGCGAAACCTTCAGTCATAACGAGTGTGAGTAATAATTAGAGTACATTCAGTATAGCGCCTTTTTGATGACAAAACAAAATCCCGTACCCCACCCTGGTACGGGATACAGCAAAGGTGTTTCAACCTACATGGGCTGAGCCGGCGTGCAGGCCTTGCAACTTGCCTTGTGCGTCACCACCTCATAGACGGCCGAGAGACCGACGAGGATATAGACAGCCCGTGCGACCATCGAGTCCATGCCTCCAAGGAAGCGACTGATATCCCAGCCAAAGACACCGACGAGTAACCAGTTCAAACCACCGACGACCAACAAAACAAAAGTAAGCTTGTGCATATATGAAGTTCCCTTTTATGAAATAAGAATCCTCTGCATACACGGAAGAAGGAGGGTTATCGACCTCGTGCGTGGCATACGCACACCCTGACTGCCTCCAGTATACACCTCTCTTCGTTCTTTTTCTGATACCTGTCAAGAAGACAAAACCGACCCTTGCGGGCCGGCTCACTCTTACATACCTTTTTGGAGTTCTGGAATGGCCCGATTGAAGGCCTCTGTCGTCTTGGATGACTCACCTACCTTGTCAATTGACTTGAGCTCCGAGAGCTTCTTGCCTTTCAACTGAACATTTACCAATTGATTGAATTCCTTTTTCTTTTCAGGTACTTCGCCCGTTGCGGCGTCCAGGGTCTGAATCGTCTCGATGGCCCCGGTAGAGTCAAGCGTGACCACAAACCGGAGCGTATCCATCTTGCCCTCGTAAGCATCATACGTGATCACCGCACTCCTCGTGTTCGCGGCTGGAACAACCATACTTTCCTCCGTAGACTGGAGGGCGAGTTTGGCGTAGCGATAGTAGACAAAAATACTGCCGATGACAACGGCTCCAATCAAGAGGAGCGAAAACTTTTTGGTATTCGACATAGTGTTGGTGTTAACGTGACGTCTCTCTGATTTACATCATCGCTGATGTCAGGCCAATGATGGCCACCATCCCGAGAAGAAACGCGCTCACCTGTCCGAACTTTTTTGTGCTCATACTTTTGTGTGTGGATTAATTTTCTACAGTATACCACATTTTTGAAAAAATGAAAGCAAAAAAGCCCCGTGAAGGGCTCTGTTGCATCAAAACTCTTGGGAGAAAAGGAGTCGAGTACGTGGAAACGACTCCCTTTCGAATAGGTTGATCACACGCGTGGGCCACGGTGATCTCCCTCCAGCTTTAGCCAAGAAATAACTGTTCGGACTCGGCGGCTTGATGGAACCAGGCCACGACCAATTAACTCCTTGTTCCGACGACTCTATCGGACCGGTTTCGCTGGCAACAAACTGAAATATTCTCTCAACAATCTTGATACTTTCCTCAGCATCACTCTACCGTCCTGCAAACTGCCTGTCAAGAATACTGGCCCTTCGACCCTTGCTTAAAATACCAAACTCTGTCATAATGGGAGTCTTGTACCTTTTTCGCCCCGTCCCAAAACAATCCTCACGGAGGAGACAAATGCCCACCATGCAGCCGGCCATCCTGTTGATGGCAATGCTCACCGTTCCCGTCTTAGGCGTCGCCAGCGTGAGTGCCGTCCATCACTGGATGGCCTCGACAGCGGAGGCAAAGCAACGCCAGAGTCCGCTTCAAGTGCTCCCAGCCGTGGAACGCAAGATCACCGACTACTGAGCTTCGGACCCCGAAGCCAACCACCCACCGCCCCGCGCAAGCCCGGCGGTTTTTTCTTGCCAAAAGAAAAAAGCGCGACTGGTTCAGTCCGCGCCATAGCTATTCGTCCTTGCGACCTACTTCCGACGATAGATCAACCGGAAAAGGGAAATTGAGAGGAGCATGCCAGTCAGATCGACGATATCCATTCGCTCGATGAGCATCCCCAGTACTTGGATGACTCCCATGTCACACTCCTCTACTGCACGAAGCCGTCGATGCCGAGCTCATTCACGATGAGGAAAGTCTCGACCTCGCCGTCCTTGTAGCACACGACCGCTTGATTCCTATGGTCAAAGACCATGGTCATAGGCTCTGAAACCACCAGCGTCGTACCGGCAGGTAGCCAATTCCCCGTCTTGTAGAGCAGGCTACCAGTTGGACTGGTCCGCAGAAAAGTACGGACGGTCTGCGGTAAAGTGATTCTTCGCATGGCATTTCCCCTTACAAACTGCGTTGACATATCGGTTTCCCTACGGAAAACCACCAAAGAACTTCCGCCCAGTATCACAAAAATATAGAGGGAAGTCAACCACCGTCGCTCACGAGCAACGTGGTAAACAAAAAACCCGCCTTGTGAGCGGGTTCCGTGTCTTACACCTCTACCCTGAGGAAATTCCTTTATCCTGGGGTAGCGTGCGTAGAGTCTGATTAATACCTGGCAGACTTTCTTCGCAGAAAAGTGCCCACTAAAGGGCTTTCTCCCAAATACTTGAAGCAAACCCCGTGAAATCCCGCAAGCGGGTGCTCATTAAAGAGCAATTTCACTGGGTAAACAATAATCAAAACCTTTTGCGGTTAGTTCTATACGAAGTTCTCTAAGATATATGTTTCATTGCTAGCAGTGCTCCCATCGAAACGTCGGCACCGAATAATACAATAATACAATGAGCGACCATATTGGTTAAGAATTTGATGTTGACCATCAACTCTTGAACGCACAGTATCCGAAGATACTGTTTGTTTGTACACCATTATCTCCCTAGAAAGGAGGTGATTCATCCACAGCTTCCGCTACGGATGCCTTGTTACGACTTCACCCTTATTACCAACCCTACCGTCGTCCCCGATTTAACCCGGGGCCTTCTGGTATTGCCGGCTCTCTTGGTGTGACGGGCGGTGAGTACAAGATCCGAGAACGCATTCACCGTGACGTGGCTGATTCACGATTACTAGTGATTCCAGCTTCATGAAGGCGAGTTGCAGCCTTCAATCCGAACTGAGACCGAATTTTTGGGATTGGCTCCATCTTGCGATTTGGCGACCCTTTATTCCGGCCATTGTAGCACGTGTGTCGCCCAAGGTGTCAAAGGGCCATGCTGATTTGACGTCATCCCCGCCTTCCTCCCTCTCACTTGCCAACGAAGCCTATGCTTCGCATTCAAATGAGAGGGCAGTCTGAAGTGACATGTATAACACTTCACAGGGGTTGCGCTCGTTTCCCGACTGAACGGAACATCTTACGACACGAGCTGACGACAACCATGCAGCACCTGGTCTAGCACCCTCGAAGGACATCCCATTTCTGGGCTCTGCAGCTAGATTTCAAACCTTGGTGAGGTGCCTCGCTTACCGTCGAATTAAACCACATGCTCCACCACTTGTGCGGATCCCCGTCTATTCCTTTGAGTTTTAAGCTTGCGCTCGTACTTCCCAGGCGGCATACTTAACGCGTTAGCTACGGCACAGAAAGGGTCGATTCTCCCTGCACCTAGTATGCATCGTTTAGGGCGTGGACTACTGGGGTATCTAATCCCATTCGCTCCCCACGCTTTCGTAGCTCAGTGTCAGATATGTGCCAATCAGTTGCCTTCGCCTTGGGTGTTCTTGATGATATCAACGCATTTCACTACTACACCATCAATTCCACTGATCTCTCACATCCTCTAGCCTAGCCGTTTCGAATGCCTTTTCGGGGTTGAGCC
>CAYNNJ010000022.1:0-324 GCA_964398755.1 uncultured Bdellovibrionales bacterium | reverse complement strand
AACGCTTGAGGTCTCTGTATTACCGCTACTGCTGGCACAGAGTTAGTAACCTCTTATTCTTCAGGTACTCTCATCGAAATTGCTCCCTGAAAAAAGCGGTTTACAATCCTAAGACCTTCATCCCGCACGCGGCGTCGCTCCATCAGACTTTCGTCCATTGTGGAATATTCTCGACTGCAGCCACCCGTAGGTGTTTGGACAGTGTCTCAGTTCCAATGTTGGGGGCCATGCTCTCACACCCGCTACCCGTCATAGCCTTGGTGAGCCATTACCTCACCAACAAGCTGATAGGACACAGGCTCCTCTTGAAGCGATAAATCTTTA
>CAYNNJ010000021.1:0-10360 GCA_964398755.1 uncultured Bdellovibrionales bacterium | reverse complement strand
CACACCGAGGCTCGTCTCACCATAGGAAATGATACGGCTTCTCTCCTTCCGACCTACTTCGCCCAGAACGAAAACGAGAATAGCCTCTTTTCAGTCCTCTTTACGCTCTCGCCCGAACTCACCAAAAGGATAACAAACGGCGAATACCTCCGCATCTCCCTCCCACTCGCCACTGATAAAAGCATGCTCGTTCCCATAGACGCCATATCTCAAGACGATACCCATGCCTCTGTCCTGGTCAACGTTGAAGGGAAGGCAGTAGCAAAGACGGTCACGCTTGGTACTATTTATGGGAGCTATGCTGAAATTAAGAGCGGGCTCAACCGCGAGGACAGTATCATCCTCTCGCGCTCCATCGTCTCAGGTGACGCCGTCCGTACCCGCTAACCTCCCCCGCTTTTATGGAAAAAGAAACTTCCTTTCTCGAGCGTCTCACCTTTGATGAGCGCCTCAAAGAGACACCGATTGCCGGTTATTTCGCAAACATCCGGACCATCATTCTCATCGTGCTCACCTTGACCGGAGCCGGTCTCGCGACCTATTTTTCGCTCCCGCGTGAACTCAATCCCAATATCCAAATTCCGATCGTGTTTGTCGCGACGCCTTTTCCTGGCGCCGGACCGGAAGATGTGGAAAGTCTCGTCACTATCCCCCTCGAGGACGCGGTGAGTGGCCTCTCCGGTGTCGAGAAGGTTTCTTCGGTTTCACAAGAAAATATTTCCACCCTCAATATTGAATTTAGTTCCGGCACTGACCCGGAAAAGGCCAAGCAGGATGTACAGAGTGCTCTCGATGGGGTAAGCACCCTCCCCCTTGATGCCGAATCCCCCAAGGTCCAGGTCCTCGATTTCCAAAACCAGCCCGTCCTGAATTTTGTTCTCTCAGGATCAGTAGATAGCGCAAGTCTCAATCGCTTTGCCGATATCCTCGAAGAGCAATTGAAGGACCTCTCGGGTGTCGAGAAAGTAACCCAAAGCTATCGTAAGGAGGAAGAAATCAGTCTTATCCTGAAACCAGAAGTCCTCGTGGAGCGCAATCTCTCTTTGCTCCTGGTCGGCAAAAGTATCGAAACAGCTATTGCCAATCATCCGGCCGGCACCGTTGGTACCGAAAACACCTCCTTTGCGCTCACCCAGAAAACGAGCGCAACGACGCTTCACATGCTCCGTGATACCCCGCTCACACTCGGGAATGATATCGTCCGCTTAGGTGATATTGTTACTCTCCGTGAAGAACCGAAACGGGGAGCCCCTGAGAGCTACTATGCCGACACTGATACGCTCCCGGAGCGTGGCATTGTATTCTCCGTCTACAAAACCGATACCGCCGATGCTACCACGCTTGTCTCAGCCATCTTTGCCAAGAGTAGCGCTCTCCGCCAAAGTTACGGCGAGCAGTTCATCTTTGAACCAATTTTTGACGGCGCCAAAGAAATCAAGAAAAGCTTTGACCAGCTCTTTCATGATTTCGCCATTACCATCCTCCTTGTCTTTATCGTTCTCTTTACCTTCTTTGGTCTCCGCCAATCATTTATCGCGGCCCTCGCCATTCCCCTCACCTTCCTCGGCACCTTTCTCGTCATGAGTGCCACTGGTATCTCGATTAACTTCATCGCGCTCTTTTCGCTACTCCTCGCCCTCGGCATCCTGGTCGATAACGCCATCGTCATTATCTCGGCTATGGCGAGTTACGAGCGCACGGCCAAATTCGCTCCCGACGAAGTAGCCCTTCTCGTCTGGCGTGATTTTAAGGCGGTCATCTTTACCACCACGATTACGACGGTGTGGGCTTTTCTCCCTCTCCTCTTGGCTTCTGGGATTATCGGTGAATTCATTAAGCCAATCCCCATCGTCGTCTCCTCCGCGCTCGCAATCTCGGCCGCAATCGCCCTCTTCATCGTCATTCCGCTCATGGCTATGCTCCTCCGAGGCAACTTCCCACGTCGAGTGATTCTTCTTATCCTCATTTTGACCGCGCTCCTCCTCGCCACGCTCCTCTACTTCATCTTGCCTCCTGGACCATGGAAGCTCCCCCTCTTTGTCCTCTCGCTTGTTGTACTCGTTCTCTTGGGCAAACTCTCCCAAAAAGTGCGGGCCGAGCTCCACACCTATGAAGCCTCCCATTTCACCCGTGCGTTTCTCAAGTTTCACGAACTCTCACACCAAGGAATCTTCAACTTTGATCCACTGGCTCATCGTTACGAACGCTTTATCGCCTCGGTCCTCGCCTCAAAGCAAGCACGACGCCGCACCATAGCGGCCCTCATTATCTTTTCGCTCTGTTCGTACGCCCTCGTCCCACTCGGACTCGTCGTCAACGAATTCTTTCCCGAGGATAACCAAGACACGATCTTTGTGAGTGTCGTCCTCCCCAAAAACACGACCCTCGATGAGAGCACTGCCGAAGGTCTCACCCTTCTCTCCGAGCTTCGCTCGTTCCCGGAGGCCCGCTTTGCCCTCCTTGAAATTGGCGCTGCTCCTCCGACTGATAACTTTGTAACGGGCAAAGACTGGAACAATCTCCTTATCACCCTCATCATGGAGCCCGGAAAGGAGCGTACTCTCTCCTCGGGAGAAATTGTTGCTCGCCTCAACCACGAGTACCGTTCATACAATCGTGGCACCTTTACCGCAAGCCAGCTCTCCGGTGGTCCGCCGGCGGGAAGCGACATCGAGCTCAAGCTCCGAGGCGAAAATTTGAGTGAACTGAAAGCCTACGGAAAGGAAGTGAGTACCTACCTCGAGTCTCAACCTGGCGTCGACAACGTCACCACCTCCATTACGAGTGGAGCGAGCAAAATTGTCTTTACTCCCGATCAGACCAAGCTCTCCGAGCACGGTATCGGTATAAACGACACCGCCTTTCTCCTCCGGACACTCGGCAGTGGTTACACCGTCAAAAGTGATGCTCGTCTTGGCGAAGAAAAGTACGACATTGTTCTCAGGCTTGGTGATGAGCGTTCGCTCGAACACCCAGAAACCATCGGGCTCCTTTCGGTCACCACTATGGATGGAGTCTTTCCCCTGACGAGCCTCGGCGACCTCTCGCTCGCATCAAATCCTACCCTCATCACTCGTGAAGATGGCAAACGCACCCTCTCCGTGAGTGCCGGTGTCTCTTCCGACTATTCCGTGAGTACCGTGAATGCCGACCTCGAAAAATTTGCCGATACCCTCTCCCTGAAAGACGGCTACGACTGGAAGACCGGTGGCGTAAATGACGAGAACAACAAGTCGGTCCAATCGATTCTCCAGGCGATGCTTCTCTCAGCACTCCTTATTTTCGGCACGATGGCGGTCCAGTTTAATTCCTTCCGCAAAGCCCTGATTGTCCTCCTCGTCGTTCCACTCGCGGTCTCTGGTGTCTTTATTGTGTTCGCGCTCTTTGGAATTCCGCTCTCGTTTCCGGCACTCATCGGGATCCTCGCCCTCTTCGGGATTGTGGTCAATAACTCGATTATTATGGTCGACAAAATTAACCGCAACATGGAAAGTGGCCTCCCCCTCACTCAGGCCATTAGCGAAGGTGCTGGAAGTCGTCTCGAACCCATCCTCCTCACCGCTCTCACCACCATCGTGGGTCTCATCCCGATTACGCTCTCTGACCCGATCTGGCAGGGACTCGGAGGCGCTATCATCGCCGGTCTCACCTTTTCTGGCGTGGCCAAGCTCTTCTTTATCCCGGTCATCTACTATGTTTGGTTTAGTGAAAAGGAAAAAGAAGTGGCACCCCTCACCGATGACTACCGGGCGAGCTTCCATACTCCCACCCCCTAACCATCACGGTCAGCATCAAAAAATCCCCCTTTTGGGGGATTTTGCTTTGTCCTTATTTCTCACTAATCGTTACGGACTCTACAATGACGGGAGTGACTGGGCTCGAGCCTTCGCCACCGGACTTCGTAGGAGCGGTCGCAATCTTGTCGACCGCATCCAATCCTTCGGTCACTTTTCCGAAAATGACATAGTTCGGTGGAAGCGGATAGTCCTTGTGCATGATAAAGAATTGACTCCCATTGGTATCTGGTCCGGCGTTCGCCATAGCGACGGTCCCACGATCGTATTCCCCGGAAAAATCCTCGTCAGGAAACCGATATCCCGGGCCACCCATCCCGGTCCCTTCCGGATCGCCACCTTGAATCATAAAGCCGGGAATGGTGCGATGGAAAATCGTGCGATCATAAAATTTTTCTCTAGCCAGAAAGACGAAGTTGTTCACAGTCGTTGGCGTTTCTTTGGCATTCAAAGCAATCACGATGGTTCCGGCACTGGTCTCAAGCTTCGCGCTATATTCCTTCTTAGCATCAATCGTCATGACGGGTGGATACGAGTACATTTTTTTCGTGATTATGGGTTTATCTTCTAGGGCCTTCTTAGGTGCTGGAGCGGGTGCGGGAGGAACGGGTGCTTGGCCCTTCTCCAGTTCCGAAAAATTGAGGTTATCCGTCACTACTTTTTCCTGTCGTACTTCCGGAGTTGAGCAACCCGAGAGAAGCACAGCCGAGAGGAGAAGCAGTGGGAGACGCAGATGTTTCATAGGCAGGGAGGTGAATGTCGTATCTAGTATACTCTACCCCAGCGCATCCTTCAACGGGGTGCACGAAGTGACTCAAGTTCGTCCGTAACAATGGGGTTTGTCTGAAATTGGCCAAGGAAATTCAAACCATTTTGAGAGCAGAACTCCACAAAACGCTCCTGAAGCACTACATCATATCCAGTAAAAAGAGCGAGTGCTGAGAGCATAACGAGTACTCCAAACACTTGTCGAATCCGTCCAACATAGGGTGAGAGAACCCGGGTCTCAGTGAGGAGGTGTTGGCCGAGGAGCGAAAGTCCGTACAAAGGGAGTGCCACCCCAAGGGCAAAAGCAATCATCACGAGGACCAATATGGGTGACAGGGGTTGTGTCGCGGCGAGCGACCCCACAGTCGCAAGAATTGGTCCAGCGCACGGTGACCAGACGATACCGATAGCGGCACCGGTCACGAGACCACCCTTCCACCCGGCACGCCTCTTGGGCATCCGAAACCAGGAGAGTCGTGAGAAAAGCATCTCAAGCCTGTGACCAAGTGTCGGTACCAAAAGCATCACCCCAAAGAAGAGTATGAGGAGTGTCGCAAAGGCCCGCAATGTCTCCGGTGAAATCGGTACTATCCGAAGAACCGCGGTAATAAGGAGCGTAAAGAGTGAGAGGCTCAGGACCAAACCGACTACCATCCCGAGTGGCTGACGCTTCCCACCCACCCCAGCTGAAAAAATGATAGGAAGAATCGGCCACACACAGGGTGAGAGCACAATCACAAGACCAGACAAAAAAGCAAACAAGAGAAGTAGCATGTGATTCAATATGAAAGTAAGTATTTCTATTGTATCACGTGTGGGAGGTTGACACTGTGAAATCCTCGCCAAGCGAGGTGTCCGATAGAATCGAACAATTTTACAGGGTTGAGCACGTCGGTCGCGACCGACGGTGCTTGACTTTTCTTTTTTTTTGCGCTATAATAGAGTTGTTGAGAAGTGAAAAACGGGTGAAGACGTCCACGTCTACAGCCCGTTTTTTCTTTCTCAACCCCCTCTTTAACACAGCCTGCGGAGGGCCAGGCAAAAAACAAACATACACACGTATGGAAGAAGTAAAAATGGAGACGCTTGAGACGCAGGGCGGATGCACCACTTGTGCCCACACTGCCAAGACTGCAAGCGAAAATGAAGAGACAGCGATGGCCTTCCTCCTCGCTCTCCTTCCGGTGATTACCCTCACCTTCTTTGGACAAGTCGGTCTCTTGTAAGAAGAACCACTCCAAAACAAAACCCCCGCCAGAGGCGGGGGTTCTTTTTTTCCTCGTATTACTTCTTGCGGCCGGCTTTCGTCCGATCGGTCTCAGTGAGGAGTTGCTTCCGAAGTCGAACCGAATGAGGGGTTACTTCGAGATACTCATCAACCAACATAATTTCAAGACCGCGCTCAATAGTCAATTCAATCGGCGGTACGAGCTTGATGGCTTCATCAGCGCCCGAAGAACGCATGTTACTCATCGCCTTCCCCTTGATTGGATTGACCGCCATGTCAGTTCCCTTGGTAACATTCCCGACTACCATACCCTCATAGACTTCCGTTGAAGGAGCGATGTAGAGGAGTCCTCGTTCTTGGAGGTTGTTGAGAGAAAAGGCCAGTGCCTTCCCGGTTGCCATCGAAACCATCGAACCCTCGTCACGCTTCTTGATTTCACCGGCATATGGTCGGAAACCAAGCACACGAGAATAGAGTGTTCCCTCACCCCGAGTATCTACCATAAACTCGCCTCGGTACCCGAGGAGACCACGGGTCGGTACCTCAAAAATGAGCCGGGTATAGCCACCAGATCCCTCCTTCATTTCCATCATAATCCCCTTGCGCTTCCCCATTTTCTCAATCACCGTTCCGGAGACTTCCATAGGGCATTCTACCGTCACCTCTTCAAATGGCTCAGATTTGACGCCATCGACATCCTTGATAATGACCTGGGGCTGTGACACCTGAACTTCATAACCTTCTCGACGCATGTTTTCAAGGAGAATAGCGACGTGGAGTTCACCCCGACCATAGACCTTGTACGAGCCGTCAAAAAAATCAATCTTCAGTCCCACGTTGATTTCAAGCTCCTTCTCGAGACGCTCACGAAGTTGCTTGTTGGTCACATACTTTCCTTCACGACCGGCAAAGGGCGAGTCATTCACGAGAAAGTTCAAAGAAATAGTTGGCTCATCGATGGCAATCGCTGGAAGGAGTTCCTCATCGACGGTCGCACTGATGGTATCACCAATTTCAATATTGGGAAGGCCAGCAATCATGGCGATATCACCCGCCTGTACCTCTTCGGCCTCAACTCGCTCCAATCCGCGGAAGGTAAAGAGTTTCACAATACGTCCTGTTTCATTTTTCCCGGCGCTATTGCGGATAACGACCGGATCATTCACCCGGAGTTTTCCCTGGTAGAGTCGAGCAACGGCCAAACGGCCGACAAAGTTATCGTATCCCAGGTTAAACGGCTGGGCCCGGAGCGGGAGATCGGTATTGTGAAGCGCGGCCGGAACCCGCTCGAGGATCGTATCGAGAAGCGGTGAGAGGTCTTTCCCTTCATCGGAGAGCGAGAGCTTGGCGATACCCTGACGCGCAATAGCATAGACCACCTTGAAATCGAGCTGCTCGTCACTCGCCCCGAGATCAAGGAAGAGTTCAAATACCATCTCTTGGACGATTTCCGGTCGAGCGGCCGGCTTGTCGATTTTGTTGAGTACTACAATAGGCTTGAGCCCAAGCTCAAGCGACTTCTTGAGAACAAAACGGGTTTGAGGCATGGGACCCTCTTGGGCATCCACAACGAGAACCACACTATCAATAGAGCGCAGTACTCGCTCCACCTCGGATCCAAAGTCAGCGTGACCGGGTGTGTCAACGATATTAATCTTGGTATCGCGGTAAAACAAGGCCGCATTTTTGGCATAAATCGTGATCCCACGCTCCTGCTCGAGGGCGTTTGAGTCCATGGAGACAGTGTCAGCCGTCACCATCCCGGTCTGGCGCATGAGCGCATCGGTGAGGGTGGTTTTGCCGTGGTCCACGTGAGCGATAATGGCGATGTTTCGAATTTCCATACTCGATGGTACTAGGGGAATTAAGCGTCTTTCATCGAAAAAAGGCGCCGTCAGGCCCCATTTCTCTCTGCTCGATAGTCTATACTAACCCAAATATCCACTTTTGGCAAGCCCGTTATCGATTGAGGAGGTTAATACGGTTTGCCGCCGTTGAAAGCGCGTCCTGAGATGATTTCTCACCCCGCACAACGGCCTCAATCATATCAACAAAGATGCCATCAACCGCCTCAGGATTCCCCTGGTACCAGTTCTTGGCAATGAGATTGCCATAGGCAAACGGAGCCAGTCTCACATCATTTTGCTGTTCTTCAACGATATCGCGTCTCGCAGCCGGCTTCTTCGTTTTGGCGAGATAGTCAGCGGTCGGATCTACTTCAAGCACAACGTCCTTGGTTGTCCCGGCCAAACCATTCATGAGGGTCATCTTTTTGTCATTACCTTCCATCGTCAAAAACTTGAGAAACTGCCAAGCCTCAAACGTCCGGAGATAATTTTCCTTGGCTGGATCCATAGGCGTCGCAGTTTTAGGGGCAAATGGATCTTCTTCCTTCGAATTCTCCTTGGATACGGCATACCCCCAATAGTTCCCCACGTTCACCGGTGCATCAGCGTTAAATTGCGGGAGTTTGGCCACCCCAATATTTAGTTTGGCATTTTTTTGTTTGATAGTGTCATACTGCCAGGAATAATTGATCATCATAGCAGCCGTTCCCTCATAAAAAGAATCAATCGAATAGTGCTGCCTAGCATTCCACGAATACGATGGTGAACCAATTTTGGCAAACTGAGTATAGTACTCGAGCGCCTGTCGACTCGGCTGATCAATAAATGAAACCCGGACAAGCTGCTTCGAATGTTCGAAAATTGTGGATCAGATTGTCTTTATATACAAAAATTTGTGCTACGGGGTCGTAACGCAAAAAATGCCGGCGCAATTTCTTTAGCAATCGGAACATCATGGCGGTAGTATACCAAAAATAGCCCTGGCGGGCTACTTGGGGATAAACGTATGATTATTAAAGAGTTTTGAACTTGGTGTACGGCACCAAAACATCAGGAATTACTACTCCCCCATCGGCGGTTTGGAATGTTTCGATGATGTCGAGGAGCGGACGGTCACTCGAAACTGTGCCGTTGAGTGTATGGACAAAGGCTTTTTTTCCGTCAGCAGTTTTATATTTAATGTTGCTGCGGCGCGCCTGGTAGTCGGTGGTATTGCTGGTCGAGGTTAACTCGCGGTAGCGGCCCTGGCCTGGGAACCAGGCTTCGCAGTCGTATTTTTTTGCAGCAGGGTAGCCAAGGTCGCCGCTGCAGACGTTCATGACCTGATAATGGAGCCCAAGCGAGGAAATAAATTCTTCTTCGATAGCTAATAGTTCCTCGTGCATTTTTTGAGAGTCTTCTGGCTTGGTAAGTACTACCATTTCAACTTTAAAAAACTGGTGCACGCGGAAGAGGCCCTTGGTGTCTTTGCCGTAGCTACCAGATTCGCTGCGGAAACAAGGGCTTATGGCGACGTACCGTTTTGGAAGCGTTGCTTCGTCGAGTGTTTCGCCGGCGTGGTAGTACACCAGTGGTACTTCGGAAGTCCCAATGAGATAGAGATCGTCGTCGTCTGGGTTTACGTGGTAGATATCTTTTTTGTCGGCCGGGAAAAAGCCCGTGCCGTACATGGCTTCTTCTTTTACCAATACAGGAGGCAGCATCAGTGTGAAACCTTTTTGCACCATTAGGTCAAGCGCGTATTGCATGATGGCGCGCTCAAGAATGGCGAGTCTGTCGGTAAGATAATAAAAGCGTGAGCCCGCAACCTTGGCGCCGCGCTCTAGGTCGATATATTTGGCGGCTGAAACAACGTCGAAATGCTCCTTTGGTGCAAAAGAAAATTCTGCTTTTGCACCTACCGTGCGAGCGACAACGTTCTCCGTGTCATCTTTTCCTAACGGGGTAGACGGATCATTGATGTTTGGAATTTTAATGAGCTCTGCTTCGAGGGCGGTCGACTTGGCTCCGGCCAAATCTTCGAGATCAGTAATTTCATCACCCAGCTTGCGCATGAGAGCAATTTCTTCTTCGCTTGGTTTGGTTTTTGAGCGGGTGTTGCGCTGTGCACGGAGTTCGTCAATCTTTTTTTGCAAATTGATACGTTCGTCGTCCATGCCAAAAATTGCGTCGAGGTCAACGGTAACGTTTCGAGAAGTGTTATTTTTTGCAACAAGTTCTTTGTTTTCTCGGATAAATTTGATGTCAAGCATAGGGTTAGTCGATGTACTTTTTCAGTAGCGTTATAGTAGCGCGAAGCATCTTTTTATTCAAGGGCAGTAGGTTTGATTTAAAAGCTTCGTCGAGCGTGGCCCAGCGGGCGCCGCTGTGTTCATTTGGCGAATATTTAAGATTCCCGCCGGTAACTCCGACCAGAAAACAGGCCAAAAATACTTGGTAACCGCCTTGGCGGGAGGGTCGGACGGAGGTTTCGATGCCTGGAATTTCGGCGATAAGCTTAACCGTGAGGCCGGTTTCTTCTTTAACCTCGCGGTGGACGCAGTCGAGTACGCTTTCGCCCTTATCGACGCCTCCTCCTGGGAATTCCCATTTTCCGTTGAAGTTCGGACGAGAGTCGCGGCGTTTAAGTAAGAGTAAGCGGCGATTTTTAACCACCAGCGCGAGCAAGTCGGCGCGACGCTCGTGCGGGTCAAGAAGTTCCTCGGAATCGCTGCCGGTGAGCG
>CAYNNJ010000020.1:0-10365 GCA_964398755.1 uncultured Bdellovibrionales bacterium | reverse complement strand
GAAGGAGAAGTATCACCTCCCATACCGCTTTATTCTCTACCTCGGTACCTTCGAACCACGGAAAAATATTCGCTCGATTATCGAGGCCTATGAAACACTGAGGCAAACCGGTGGTCCAGCCGTCGAAAAGTACGAGCTTGTGATCGCTGGGACGCCCGGTTGGAAGTGCGAAGATGTCCGCGAGGCGACCCAGGCATCGCCGTATCGGGACCATATCCATTTTCCGGGGTTTATCGCTGATGCGGACAAAGTGGCGCTCTACAATCTGGCGAGTGTCTTTGTGTACCCATCTTTTTATGAAGGATTCGGCTTTCCGCCACTGGAGGCGATGGCCTGTGGTGTGCCAGTGATTGTGTCTCACACGTCATCTCTCCCGGAGGTGGTGGGGCAGGCAGGACTCATGATTGATCCCTATCAGCCCGATGAGCTCTATCGGGCCATGCGGGAGATCCTTCGTGATCCGGTCCTCCTTGCTTCACTCATCCGAGAGGGGAAGGCTCAGGCGAGCGGATTTTCCTGGAATGTGACCGCCGACCGGACGCGGGCGCTTTTTGCATCGCTTGTCAAAGATGGGTCAAAAACGGTATTATAGAGTGGTAACTTTCTCTCGTTCTGTCACTATGGGTGGACTTATGAAATTGGGGGCCGTGGTGGTACTCGTACTTGTTGTCTGGGGCATCTGGAAGGTTGGTTTTGGTACCACAGAGGAATCCAACATGGGCGGATCGGCGATTGACGTGACAGATCAAGACTGGGTCAAAGGCAAGAGCGATGCTCCGGTGACGCTCGTTGAATATACCGACTTTCAGTGCCCAGCCTGTGGCGCCTATTACCCCATCGTGGATCAATTGAGCAAGGAAATGGGCGATAGTCTCCGGGTGGTTATCCGACACTATCCGCTCGTTCAGATTCATGACAACGCTTTGCCGGCCGCCCGGGTCGCTGAGGCTGCGGGTCGCCAGGGCAAGTTCTGGGAGATGTATGACCTCCTCTTTGCCAATCAGAAGGAGTGGTCAACCGCTGCTGACCCAATGAAGAGTATTTTTCCAGCGTATGCCGAACGAATCGGTCTTGATGCGAAAAAGTTTAGTGAAGATATGGTAGATGGCGCGCTTGATGACAAGATTAACCGTGATCGCGGTACTGGGAACGACCTCAAAATAACTGGGACACCGACATTTTTCTTGAACGGTGAGAAGCTCGAGAATCCCAAGAGTTTCGAAGCCCTCAAAAAAGTCGTCCAGGATAAAGTCAAATAGAGGAGCATAAGCAGTAAAAACAAAAATATGGCACAGCCAGAAAAGAAGATAGGGTTGGTACCGGCGCTCCTCGTGGCGTTGCTTGCCTTTGGAGGGTTTGTCGGTGTAGCAACTGTCGTGACCAACAATGCGTCGCAGTTGACCCCAGTGTCATTGGCCAAGGATGGCGAAGATGACGGCGATGACAATGATGAGGATAAAGACGACGATAAAGATGACGACAAGGACAAGAAGGAGTCTGAGTCTGAAAAGAAGTCACAAGAAGAAGCTAAAAAGAAAGCTGAACGCGAGCGCGAAGCAGCCAAGAAGTCTGCTGAGCAAGCGAGCAAGTCCTCCGGAAAGAGTGATGACAGCGATGACATGGTAGATGGCGTAAAGCTCCGCGGTGATGGCACGGTGGACGATGACGCCACTGATTCCGAGGAAGATGAGAAAAAGGAGACCGAGGGCATGTACAAAGATCGGACCAAGACGCTCTCCAAGTTGGATGAAGAGCTTGCTAAAGCTGAAGAAGAAATACTCAAAAAACAAGCTGAAGGCGTAGATGTGACGGCAGCGCTAGCTCGTCTCGCTCTCGCCAAGGCCAAGGTGGCAACCGTTGGTGGCGCCTTTGATACCAATGACCTCGAAGCAGCCAAGGAGCTCAGCAAGGAAGTGAAAAAAATGGCGCATTTTGCCAGCCATGAGGATGTCCATGATGCCAAAGAAGTCGCTGAGGATGTCGCCAAGATTTCGAAGCGTATCACCCAGGCCTATGGCAAGATTTCGCTCCTTGAAGCAGTTGGTGGTGATGGCTCTGTGTTCAAGGCTTCGCTTGCGACTTATGAGGCCGATCTCGCAACGCTTAAGGCGACGATTGCTGCCGGTGGGTATGATATCGCTGGTATGGAGGTATCGTTTGAAGCCCTCGAGCGCAAGGTAAAGTCTGTCAAGAGTAGTGTCGAAGGTGCTATCTATGCACTCGGTGGTACAGACAGTAAGTATGATGAAGACTATGAGGATGAAGCCGCTGATTTGGCTGAGCATTTGAATGATGTGGCCGAAATCGAAGATGATGATATCGGTCGGGCTATCCGGGGGATTGCCGAGGATCATGAAAGTGGTGCCAAGGTGGTTGGTGAGACCGTGAAATCAATTGACAAGCATAACCCAGTAGCTCAGGCGCTCTTTGGGACAAGCGAGAGTGACCTCGCGAGCCTCGAGCAAGAGATTGCTGCGAGTAAGGCCCGCACTGAAGCACTGGTGAAGGCAGCGGACGCTATCGAGGATCAGGATGTGAAGGCCATCGTGCTTGAGCAGATCGAAACGCTCAAAGCCGAAACAGCCAAGCTCGAAACATTCGTGAGTGGTCAGCGTGATCGCTTGAGTGCCTTCGGTTGGTTCTTCCGCCTGTTCTAGTCAATCGCAAATTGACGCCGTAAAGAGGGCCTCCGGGCCCTTTTTTGGTTGACTGTCGCTACCGCTCATTATATAGTCAGGACAATCAACATTCTCGTATCTATGCAGAAAAAACTCTTTATTTCAGCAGTTGTAGCCTTATTTCTTGTTGGAGGAACGTTTTTTGTGTGGCAGAAAAAGCAGGATCGTGTAATCGTCTCTTCTGTGAGTATTGTCAAATCGAATATTCTTTCAGAGGAAAAATACCCGCAGCACATCACAGAGATTACTGGGAGTGATGAAGTTTGGTACAGCATTCCGGAACTTGGGATACGACTGCGACTGAATAATGAGTTCGCTCGTGACCTCATATATCAATATTCGAGTTTAAAAGACGAGACAATTGTTGATGGAGAAAAAAAGCACACCATGCCGTTTCATGAGCGTGTAAGCTTTTCAACTCAGTCACTACAGACAGCCGAACCCGCATGTGTTCCTGGTTCTCGATCGATTGGCGAAATCCTTAAAGAGGTAGGTGATATTAACGATTGGTCGGTTGCTGTACAGAGTGCTCCCCATATTCGATTTGATCATTTTTTTCTTGTGCTGAGTATCTCTTTGGGAGAAGATAATCCAAATACTCCCATATGCTATCGAAACGAAAAGAGTCAGTGGTCCGCATCTCATTCTACGGATAATGAAATTAAGTTGATAGAAGATTTGATACAGAAACAATCAGCTAGTCTTGAAAGGGCGTTTTCTTCGATTGAAGCTTTATAGTTGGTATTAGTAAGCAAAATAGAGATAAGTCCTAAGGAAGAATGTCAGGGAAGTAGCAGTTCATTATTGACACAAGGCATACTTCATTGTATAGTCAGGGCAATCAATTTTTATACATCTATGCAGAAGAAACTCCTTATTCTAGCAGTCGTAGCCCTGGTCCTTATTGGAGGAGCGGTTTTTGTATGGCAGAAGATGACTAGTCAGAATACTTCACTTAACCAAGTTGAAAAAGAAGTAGGAGCTATTGATACTACAGATACGAGTGGCATTGATACGCCTGACTGGAAGACTTATCGGAGTGAGGAATTTGGGTTTGAAGTGAAATATCCAAGTATTTGGGAGATGGACATTCAGAGTTCTCAGGGTTCTTTGTTGCCTATCAATGGACAGTTGCCAAAGAAGGATATTGTAAATAATAAAAAATATTCCACAGGGTTTAGTTTTGGGACAAGAGAATCTAAGGCCGGAGGATATATAACCGGAATTACTGTTGAATCTGCAAAATTTAACACTGTAAAGGATATAATTCAGCGGGATTTTTCATGGGAGGATCCATCCCAAGTCATTTTGAACGGTCAGCCAATGTATCTCCTTTGCTGGAAAACTGGCTGTAAACATGGAGAAACAGGTATAGACAAGCGGCTTATTTTTGAAAAAAATGATTTAATTTGGCAGATCTTTGGAAGCGTCTCAGATCGTAGTACTGGTTCTGAAGAGGATGTCCAAATTGTGGAATCATTTTTAAATTCTTTTAAAATTACAGAGTAGGCTTGGGCTGGATTCGAAAAATGACATTTTCATAGCTATGGAGGTGTCTGAGACGGATTCATTCTGAATCCTCTTTCGTCCCTTCACAATTGAGGAGTTCAGAAATGAACGCACTGACCAAGGTTTTCGGGTTGCTTTTTGCTGTTGTCATGCTTTTTGCGTGTGGCGGTGGCGCGGAGAATTCTTCAATTTCGGCACATGGCTCAGGAGCCATAGCGCAGAGGATGAAAATTCTGAGTGCAAATGCTGCTAATTCTGGCTTAGTTGCACCGGTTGGTTTTGAGGTAAAGTTCGGCTATGTTTGGCTGGCTTCAACCGGTACTGAATATGGTTGTTCCGCAGGAGAGGTCTTCCATCCTGGTGCTGATCTCAACAAACAGGGAACAGCTGGAGACGGCGATAAGGGTGAGCCTCTCTACGCCATTGCTGACGGTGAAGTTGTCTACGCCGATGACGCCAACTGGGCGAGTCTCATCATCCGATTCTCTTTTGCAGGGGAGGACTATTACGCTGTTTATGGACATGCCGAGATTAATTCTGGTTCTCAAGAAGTCAGAGACTATGAAAATCAGACCGGAAAAACATTCGCGACGTTCACTAGTCCTTATGTCGGCATGGAAGTAACCCGTGGACAGGTTGTCGGCCTGCTTTGGAATCACAACACCGAAAATGCACACCTGCATTTTGAAATCCGTTCCTCCAACCATCCGTCACCGTCGAACGGTACAAGTTTCTGCGGTTATTACGGAGGAAAGACAAAGGATCAGATAAGGAATATCAATAGAGATCCGCTCGGATTTGTAGTTTCAAATGGGTACATCGATGGAATTTGCAGAATGATTGATTCCAAAGAGGCGGTGGGCGCGTTTTGCTGGACGAGTAACCCTGTCGGGGATTTCATTTCATGCGAACAAGGCTCCAATCATGTGCAATACACGGTATCAGCTAACCGAGGGTTATGGACTACAGCAGGTTTCAATCAGAGTGCCGTGAGTTGGTACTGTTCACATCTGAGTGCCGACGTTCTGGATATCAGGAGCTATCTAGGTAGAGTGGACACGGTCGCAGGTGGCGATCAGGGTGGCTGGTCTGGCGCTGGATACATACTTGGCGCTACTGAACAGCCTGCGACTGATCCGCCTGACTTCGTCACCAAGCGCGTCTATCTCCAAACCCCCTGGGGGTCGGAGATCTACAAGTATGGCCTCGGTGAGAACTTTGACACCAAGGCCCAGTCGGCCAATATTGGTGATGGTCCGTGCCAGAGTGGTGAAATCTCAACCATCATCGGTCACTTCTACCTCTCCAGGGGGTACAAGGAGGATGCCCACAGTGGCAGTGATGCGTGGCGTCGCATTGATTCGACGACGACTCAGTGTGACAACTTGAGGCCTGGTGATACTAACACGGAAACCAAGAACACCCGGATCAGGGACTGGATCACGACACCGGGTATCTACAACATCGTCTACTGCATTGACCATCCCCAGGACGACCACAACAACGGCGGTGACCATCGCGAGAAGCACGAGTCGAACAACTGTTCAACGGAAGCGGTCTTTGAGGTCACGGCCAACGAGATCGAGAACGTCCCGAACGTCGACTTCACGGTTTCAGGCTTGACGGTGCTCCAAGCACCGGTCTATGCTGGCGACTACATCCGTCTCGGTGCCTGGATCACGAATGCTGGGTCGGTCAATGCCACGGTCGACATCCGCAGTTCGTACACGGTCTCCTGCAATGGGGGGCCGACGTCAGTGCTCACTGACGATGGTACGACCGCTGCGACGCTCGTCGCTGGTGCCAGTGCCTGGGAGGAGATCCTCACGCCGGTCCTCATGCCGAACGTGGTGGGTACCTGTTCGCTCACCTTCACAGCTGACTACCTTGGTGCCCAAGCTGAGACCGATGAAACCAATAACAGCACGAGCATCACAGTGACCCTGGCGCCAAGACCAGCACCCGTGTTGGTCATCACACGCTTTGAGGACAAGGTCGGTTGTTGTACGACGAATACTGGCGCGGCTCCCAAGCCTCGCATCTGGATTTGAAACGACGGCACCGCTGCCCCCGGAGCAAACGTGAGCGTTGTCTATCAGGTGAGTAGTCCTGTTGCCACCGGCGGTCTCTACCAGGTCATCGGCTACGGTACGATTGAACCGCGTGAGTTGCCATCTGGTAGCACGGACGAGGATCAGATGGACTGTGATGGTTGCTGGCGAATTCCTACTACGTCAGCGTGGAAGAAGCAGTGGCACAACTTCCGGGCCTGTCTGCGAGTAGACGGTGGAGCGCCAGTGCCATCGACTAGTGATCCGAGCCCGGGCGAAATTTGCGCCGTGTACCAGCGGTACTCGAAGTCGTAATCGAAGTACCGTCTCCCTGGCGTTTCTGTGGTAATCACATGAAACGCCTTTTTCTTGGTCAGGTTGTGGTTTTGTGGTACAATTTTGGTGTAAGACGAACGTAATTCGCCCTTTTTTGGTATCTATGTCGCATTTCGGAGAACACCTGACTCTCGATGGTTACGGAGGGAATTTTGAAAAGCTGAACAACAAGGAACTCGTCCTTCGTTGTCTCAAGGATTTGCCGGATATGCTCGATATGCATATTTTGGCCGGTCCGGAGGTCTACTTTGCTGCTGGTAACGACAAAAAGGATCCCGGTGGTTGGAGTGGCTTTACTGTCATTGCCGAGAGCCACATCAGCATCCATACCTTTCCCGCCCGTGGATTTGTCAGTATTGATGTCTATACCTGCAAGAATGGTCTCTCCCAGGACCATATCGTCAACTATTTCGTGAAGCAGTTTGATCTCAAAGACACCGAAGTGAACTTCATCAAGCGAGGGCAAAAATATCCAATGGAGAATACTCTTTGATTTTTAGGGTGTGGAATACTCTTTTGAAGGCATCATTGGTGGTATAGCTGGGGGACTTTCTTTTGTGGCGTTTCTTTTGTACTACGTCTCGATTTTCCGTTGGGAAACGAGACCAAACAGGGCAACGTGGATCATATTGACGGTGGTGGGAGTCCTGATTGCGAGTAGTTACTATGCATCGGGTGCTCGAGAAACCATGTGGATTCCTCTCTCCTATGTACTCGGTCCCTTTATCGCGGCAATCCTCTCCATTAAATATGGCGAGGGCGGTTGGAATCGTTTTGATATCGTTTGCTTAATTGGCTGTTTAGTCAGCGTCGTGTTCTGGGGGTTGACTGATGAGCCTCTGATCGCGCTCTTTATCAATATTGTCATTGATTTCTTTGGCATTCTCCCGACGCTCAAAAAATCGTACTTGGACCCACTGAGTGAGGGGAAACTCGCATGGTCAGTAACAACCGTCTCTAATTTTTTGAATATCTTTGCCGTGGGAACATGGTCTTTTGCTCTGGGAGCCTACCCAGTATACATGGTGCTCGTCAATGGACTCGTGACATTCTTCCTTTTCGCCAGAAGGAAGGCGAGCACTGCTTAAATTCGTCTAACGTTACACTTATATGGACCGGAGCTCAAGAATCCTGCTGTACGTATTTTTGTTTCTCTGTATCGCTACCGTTATGTTTTCGTTTGTGCGATACATGATATTTCGTGACTTTGAAGTGGTGGAGACGCCAGGGGAAGAAGTAGAGACCCAGCCGGCGAGCGATATGATACAGGAAACAGTCGCCGAGTAAATAATTTTGAGACTTGTATGTCGCCCGCTCTCGATCTCGTGTTTTCAGCACAAGAATATCTCCGTACGTACTACCCGAATGATATTGATCAGGAGCAGTTTTTGGGGGCCATTAATGCGGTAGAGGCCGAGTTTGATCGCTCCCAAGGTCACCTCGATGTTGGACCACTCGTGGCCAAGACTGGCCTGCTACATGAAATGATTGAAAATGCCGCCCTTGTCGCTTTTTTTACTACCGTGGCGCGCCATTTTCTCAGGGATTTTCCTCGTGGTGACGCGGTCATCCTGGACGTGGGAGGTGGACCAACCATCTATCAGCATATCGCTTTTTGCCTCAATGCATCGGTGATTGTTCACAGCGATTATCTCGAAGAAAACAGAACTGAGGTAGTGAATTATCTTACTGGCGATCTGGGAGCTTACCACTGGGAGACGTATATCGCCACTATTCGACAGGTGCTGCGGGGTGATAGGGATTATACTCATCTGCTCGACCGAGAGAAAGCCAGTATCGACGAAAGTGTTAGGACACGGGCCGAGGAGATAGAGCGTATCCTCTCAGATGGATCACATGGGCTCCTTGAGAAAAAACTGAAGTCGAGTGTTGAGAAGGAGGTAGTGTACGGCGATGTTTTTTCGGACCACTTTCTCACTGGGCCGAAGAATGAGCTACGAGCGATACTTGACCGAACGACCGATCATGATCTCCCAGATGTTGTCTCAGCGTACTTTTTGGTCGAGTCTGCCACGCACAGTCAGGAGGCGTGGGAAAAAGGTATGCGTAATTTGATAGAGGCGACAGCCCCGGGAGGATATCTAGTGGTGACTGCCATCCGTCATGCGTCTTGGTACCGAGTGGGTGAAAAGAGGGTCCAGGCGGTGCCCGTTGATGAACATCGTATAGCGGAATTTTTGAGAGAACATGATATAGTAGTCAAAGAGTTACGGGTCCTCGTCGGGAGTCATCAGGATAAACACGGCTACGACGGGATGGTCTTTGTCCTCGGAAAAAAAGTATTACTCCATTGATGCAATAAAGCTATGGATTCATTGGCATCGGTAGCGACGTGTGATTTTGCGGGACCTCAGTTTTTGTTTTTCAACGACATTCCAACACTGGTGTATGTTTCGCATATCCCTATTTTTCTCGTAGCCTTTTTCCTGGGCTTGTTTGTCCTCCGGAGTGGTATCACTGCACTCCAGAATCGTGCTTTTTTCTTGGCCATGCTTACTTTTGGGATGTGGGTACTCCTCGATTCAATATTTTGGGCGGCCAATCGGAGCGATGTGATTATGTTTGTGTGGAGTATGCTGGTTTTTGTTGAGCCCATAGTCCATATGTGCATGCTCTATCTGGTCTATGTCCTTTCGACTGGCAAAGATATGCCATTCTGGCCCAAACTCGTAGCAGTGCTTATTTTTCTGCCCCAGTTTTTCCTGGTACCCACGACGTACACCCTTTCGGGTTTCAATGTGACAGATTGTCTGCCGAACGAAGTTTTCTTCTCTTACTATTCGTACAGCATCGAAGTGCTCTTTATTCTCTGGATTACTTTCTTCGGTATTTTTCACCAGAGGAAACAGGCTGACAAACATAATCGCCGAGAAATGCTCTACATTACCTCTGGCGCGGTACTGTTCCTTGTTTCGTTCACGGGAGGCAATATCTACGGGACGATCACTGATGATTGGACTATTGGCGCTATCGGGTTGTTTGGGATGATTATCCTGTCAGTATTTTTTGCCTACAGTATTGTGCGATTTCAGACATTTGATATCAAGGTGATTAGCACACAGGCCTTGGTAGGCATGCTCATCGTCTTGAGTGGGTCACAGGTCTTTTTTGCCAAGACATCAACTGACCTCATTTTGACACTGGCGACACTGGTACTGGTGCTGATTTTCGGAACTATCCTCGTGTTTGCTGTTAAGAAAGAAGTGCGGCGCAAAGAAGAACTCCAAGTATTGACCCAAGAGTTGGCAGAGGCCAACCAGGAATTGAAGCGTCTTGATGCGGCCAAGAGCGAGTTTATCTCGATTGCCTCGCACCAGCTTCGGACGCCACTCACGGCTATCCGAGGGTATATCTCACTTGTGCTTGAGGGTTCGTACGGCAAGGTGACGCCGACACTTCAGGACGTACTCAACAAGGTGTATGTGGTGAACAATCGGATGGGTCAGCTCGTCGAGGATCTCTTGAGTATCTCGCGTATCGAATCGGGCCGGGTCCAGTACACTCTGGTGGAAACGCAGATAGAACCGATGGTGGCGGATCTCGTCGATATGTTTGGTATCATGGCCAAGAGTAAGGGCCTGGCACTCAAGATGAAGCTCCCTAAGAAGTTGCTTCCCAAGCTCATGATTGATGCGACCAAGATACGCGAAGTGATCTCGAACCTGATTGACAACGCGCTTAAGTACACCAAAGAAGGAGGCGTGACGGTATCTGTTGTTGGAGACGACCGATACGTGGCCGTGAGAGTAGAGGATACCGGTATCGGGGTT
>CAYNNJ010000019.1:7197-10414 GCA_964398755.1 uncultured Bdellovibrionales bacterium | reverse complement strand
AGCTCCTTCAAAAATGCTTCCGCCATACTCACTTGTTCTTCCGAGAGCTCCGAGAGGAGGTGGGAGAGGAGCTGTTTGGCTTTGAAGGGGACGAGGAGAACATCAACCTGTTGTGGGAGGAGACTCTTGAAGGACGCCATGAGCATCTTGAGCTCGCTTGATTCCGGACTCTCTTCTTCCACCGGTTTCTTTTTGGCTTCAATAGGCCGTTTTTCTTTGAAGACTTCTTCTTTGACTACCCGACCATCCTTCATGTGGATTACTCGATCAGCATAGATCAGGTGTTCCGGGTTATGGGTCACCATGACGATGGTCTTTTTGTCGACGGTGTTCAGTTCCTTGAGAATCTTGAGCACATTTTCGGCACTTTCACTATCGAGGTTTCCCACCGGTTCATCGGCGAGGATGATCTCTGGATTGTTGACGAGTGAGCGAGCGATAGCCACGCGTTGCTTCTGACCACCAGAGAGCTGATTGGGGAATTTGTCGGATTGTTCTGCGATTCCGAAACGACGGAGGAGTTGAACCCCTACTTGCTTTCGCTCCGGGGGAGCTTCTCCGCGAAAGACTTTGGGGAGGCAGACATTATCGAGAATGTCGAGAGAGGAAATGAGGTAAAATGCCTGAAAAATCATCCCAATCTTGGTCTGATGCAGTTCGAGCTCTTCGGCTCGGGTCATCTTGGCAATCGAGGTCCCAGAAATGAGGACATCACCGTAGGTCGGGGACTGAAGTCCTGAGATAGAATAGAGGAGCGTCGATTTCCCGCAGCCTGAAGGACCGAAGATAATGACGTATTCCTGGGGATAGATAGTGAGGTTGGTTTCTTCCAGTGCGCGGGTCTCGTTACTCTTTCCCTGGTTGTAGATGATGCGCAACTTATCAACCACGATAATCGGATCGCTCATGCTTTTTGTTTGCAATTTTCCTTTAGTATAGCATAGTGAGGTGTTGATTCGAAGGCGTCGACTTTGCCTAATCCGTCCATATTGGCTATCCTAGAGGTGTTCTTCATCTCAAGTCAGATTATGAAAAATTACTTGCCAATCGTGGTAGCGCTCGCACTGCTTCATGTGATTGGTCTCTCGGTGCTCTATCTCTATTTTTCGCCCCTTTCCTAAGGCCTATGTCAATCTTTGATACCTTCTTCCACCTCGCTTTTCGACTCCATGATTGGATGAGCGCGACGCTCGCGAGACATCTCTTTACGCTCAAGAAACTCATCTTGGTGGGAGCACACCTCTCACTTTTTGGGTTCTTTTTCCCAGAGATGCGTAAAGATTTTGGTGAAATAGCAGCGACGGTCCTTATCGGCATCCTGTTCCTTAGTCCGGTGTCGCAGATACTCAGGATGCGACTCCTCCTCCAAATGATGAGTCTCAGGCGGGAGTTCGGCATATTGATGGGATACCTCGCCACGGTCCATGGGGTCGGATACCTCATCGATCCGGATTGGCTCCTCTCCCTCACCATGCTCTTTCAAGAGACTGGTCTCTCCCGGGAGAGTGCCCCGTACTTCTTTGGGATGCTCGCCTACGCGCTCACGCTACCACTTCTCTTTACGTCCAATGCGGTAGCTCAACGGATGCTTGGAGGAGTGCGCTGGAAACTCCTCCATCGGAGCGTCTACGCCCTTTTTGCGGTGACGATTTTGCATCGATACCTGATCCAAGGCAGTGATATTGGCTCCCTTCTCCAGGCTCTTCTCTTGGTGTCTGTCTATCTCTTGGCTAAATTGTTGGCGCGAAAGAATTTTCTCTCCCCACTGGTGAAAATATTGAGCTATGTGTCTGAGCGTTATCGTGCCCATACCCTCTCAAAGAGGGTGGTCACACCGGATGTTTGAAGGGGGTCTCGGGTGTGGTAGTATAGAGAGGTTAAATGGTCTTATAAAAAAGGTTATGGAAAATGAAACGCCAGTGCAGCCAGAAAACGAAGTGGTAACCGGGTCCCAAGTATCGGACACGAAGTGTCAGTGTCTGTCGGAAAAGAAGTCCATGAAAGAAGCGCTCCTTCTCTCGGGAGCGATTCTCCTCGGAAGCCTCATCATTTCTGGCTCTATCTTGAGCTTAGTACCCATGAAGTCGTCTCAAGTGGCTGCGAAGCCGGCCGATACGGTAGCGCCGACCGGGGGAGAGGAAATGCCAACGAACGTGACGGTTTCGATTGATGATGATGCCATCTTGGGAGACAAAGGCAAGGCCAAGGTCGCGATTGTTGAGTTTACGGACTATGAATGTCCCTTCTGTAAGCGGTTTCATGCCGACACCTTCGATACTCTGGTCAAGGAGTACGTCGATACCGGCAAGGCTATTATCGTGACGCGTGACTATCCGCTCTCATTCCATGATCCCAAGGCAACCGAAGCGGCTGCCATAGCGGAATGTGTGCGTAAGGAAAAAGGCGATGTCGCCTATTTTGCCTTTGCTAAGGGCTATTATCAGGGCACACAGACCAACGGTAAGGGATTTCTCGCTGGAAAAGTGGAAGCACTGATAGGAAAAACAGGAGCGAACGTCAAATCTGTTACCGCCTGTGCCGAAACAGATGCTGTGAGGGCAGAAATAACCAAAGATATCAATGATGGAACAGCTGTCGGTATCTCAGGTACCCCAAGCTTTGTCATCGGTACTCTCGACGCTTCAGGGAATGTGACTGGCGAGCGAGTTGTCGGCGCCCTCCAGACCGATGGCTTCAAGTCAAAGATCGATATGTATCTCTCAAAGTAGGCATACCATTCTTGTTATAAAGGCATTTCTGCTCAAGCAGAAATGTCTTTTTTTTGGTATACTAAACGTAATGTCAAAGCTCAAATTCCAAATGCCAAAAAAAACTCAAAGCCCAGTGTATAAACGGAATCGGTGAAAAAGTTTGGAATTTGAATTCTGTGTTTTGTTTGGTTTTTGTGTTTTGAGATCTGTGTTTTCAATACGTATGTCCAACTATTCTCATACCCAATCTCGCGTTTTTCAGTGGATCGGTATCATTCTGATTATGGCTGTTTTCGCTGGCGCGTACTGGTATTTCCAGGTGCAAGGATCGACGCTCAATCAGTCGCGCAATGACTTGGTATCAAGCGGTTTGGTGCTCCTCTGGTCATTCAATGGGGATGATATCACTTCGGGTACGACAGCAATAGATCGATCAGCCACTGGCGCCAATGGGACACTCACCAATGGGCCGATTACGATGCCTGGTAAAACAGGACAAGCACTAG
>CAYNNJ010000019.1:0-7097 GCA_964398755.1 uncultured Bdellovibrionales bacterium | reverse complement strand
GTGCGACAGATTCGAGTACTAATGGCAATACAGGGACTCTCACTAATGGTCCTACCTGGACTACGGGACAATTTGGGGGATCGGTCAGTTTTGATTCAACCAATGATGAAATCAGTATGGGTGATGTGGTAGAGCCGGATTTTATCACCCTGTCGGCTTGGATCAATCGTACCCCGAATGGACTCGGGGGGATCATTTCAAAGGGTCCTTTATTGACCTCTGAACAATACTCGCTTATTGTCGATCAAGCTGCATATGGCACCGTGGAGATGGTCGTGCGAGCCGTCGGAGGAGGATTCGATCGTTGTAGAACATCGAACACTGGTTATACGGCAGGCCAGTGGTACCATGTGGTTGGTACCTATAATGGAACAACGTGTCGGGTGTATGTGAACGGTGTAGACAAAACTGATACGATAGATTCGGATACGACCAGTGGTGCTATCAACAGTGGTTCATCACCGCTTCTCATCGGTGATTTCTTTGGGGGACTGATTGATGATGCGCGAATCTATAACCGACCGCTATCACCCGATGAAGTAGCAAATCTCTATCGTCTCACCACTCCTACGGGAGTCGATACAGGCCTCAAAGGCTACTGGAGCTTCAATGGTCAGGATATGAATGGTACCACTGCCTATGATCGGAGTGGGAGTGGCAACACCGGGACACTCACCAATGGGCCGATTACGATGCCTGGTAAAACAGGACAAGCACTAGACCTAGATGGGTCTGATGACTATGTGACGGTAGCTGATAATAGTGCTTTGGATGTTGGTACCTCGGCCGATCTCACCCTTACTGGTTGGTTCTATCGAGATTCGTTTGCGACCGATGATACTCTCATTGCCAAGCGAAACGGTATTGCTACGGGCGATACGGGCTATATTCTGTACATCGATGACGCTACGGATCAGCTCATTTTTGAGGTCTCTGATGGGACCGATGAGTATTCTCTTACCTCAGTCGCTACGTTTACGACTGCTGGCTGGAATCACTTTGCCGTGGTGTGGGATCAGGACTCGGCCTCTGGGTCGGAACTGTATATCAATGGGGTAGCCAATACTGCGACTGATAGTGGTGCGATTGGTAATCTAGATGATTTGTCGAATACACTCGCTTTTCGATCTGGTGCCGAGTCTGATGCGGGAAACCCCTTTGACGGCAAACTCGATGAAATCCGTGTCTACAACCGTACCCTCTCAGCGAGTGAAATTCAATCTCTCTACCAGCAGGGTGGCGGTACCAAAGTGAATTCGGCGATGAGCAACGCTCAGGGTACCGGCCGGTTGGACTCTGGTCTTGTCGGTTACTGGCAACTTGATGATGGGAGTGGCACGAGTGCGACAGATTCGAGTACTAATGGCAATACAGGGACTCTCACTAATGGTCCTACTTGGACTACTGGACAGGTCAGCTCGGCTATTGATTTCGATGGTAGCGATGATTTTGTTTCTGTGGCTGATACGAATACGCTTGATTTTGCTGAGAGCACCAATTTTACCCTGGCTGGCTGGTTCAATCGAGATACGTTTACGACGGATGATACTATCACCGCTAAATCGAATGGTCAAACAGCCGCTGATACTGGCTATAATGCCTATATCGATGACAGTACTGACAAACTCACCTTTGTGGCCAATGACGGTACAGATCAGTATAAACTAGAATCAACCTCTACTTTTACAGCGACTGGTTGGCACCACTATGCTCTCGTTTGGGATGAATCCGGTGCGAGTCAAACCAAGATGTATATCGACGGAGTGGCCGAAAGTGTTACGGCGACGGGCACCTTTGCAAACGTAAATAGTCTCGCAAATGCTGTCGCATTTCGTGTCGGCGCAGAATCTGATGCTGGTAATCCCTTTGACGGGAAACTGGATGAAATCCGCTTGTATCGGAGGGCATTTTTTCCGGATGAGGTAGCCAATCTCTACCGCCTTTCCACGCCAACAGCCGTTGATACTGGTCTCAAGGGATACTGGAGTTTCAATGGGAGAGATGTGAATGGGACAACAGCTCTCGATAGTTCTGGCACAGGGAATTTTGGAGCATTGACGAATGGCCCTACGAGAACTATCGGAAAGATTGGCCAAGGTCTGTCTTTCGATGGATCGGATGACTATATTAACGTAACTGACTCTGATTCACTCGATATTGGAGATACGAATGATCTCACGATTACCGGGTGGTTCAATCGGGGCACAGCGACCACTACTGATATTATTCTGTCCAAACGAAATTCGACACTGTCGTCAGCTGCGGGATATATTGCTTATCTTGATGATGCCACTGACCAACTCATTTTCGAGGTTTCCGATGGTACAGACGAGTACTCATTAACATCTACGAGTACGTTTACGGCTACGGGCTGGAATCATTTTGTAATCGTTTGGGATCAGGATTCGGCTGCGAATTCTGAAATCTATGTGAATGGTGCGTCGGATAGCGCAACTGATACGGGTACAATTGGTAATATTGGGGATTTGTCGAATTCACGACCGGTTGGAATAGGGGTAAATGGTCTCACAGGGGGTCCATTTATAGGAAAGCTTGATGAAATACGGATTTATAAGCGTGTTCTCTCGGCGTCCGAAATCGCCTCTCTCTACAATCAGAGTCGATAGTATCTCTCCCTATATTTTACAGCGTACATGTCTCTCTTAAGCGAACTCAGGAATTGGCGGAATAATCAGGCGCGGATCGAGGGCGTAGAGCAGTACCGGGTACTCTCAAACGCTACGCTCGAAGCGCTCGTGGGTGCGATGCCCCAAAGTAAAGAAGAGATGCTCTTGGTAAAGGGCATTAAAGAAGCGAAGTACCGGAAGTATGGCGCCGTCCTTCTCAAGATGATACTGCCATACGCTGGGAATGACTCCGTGAGAGAAAATGTTCTATTTTCTCAACCAGAATCTCAAATCTCGAATCTTGAATCTGGAGGGGAGACGGGAGGAGCGATTTTTCAAGATTCGACCCTCACCGTGAGCGAGTTTCTCGACGGGCTCAATATCGAACTTTCCGGGATGGCAGCTCGGATCCAGGGAGAGGTATCGAGCGTTGATATCCGAGAGCGAGTGGTCTACTTTACCATCAAGGATAGTAAGGATGAGAGCATGCTCTCGTGCCTCATCTTTCGGAATCAATACACGCTCTCCGGAGTAGACCTTGCTATCGGGGATGAGATTATAGTCGAGGGGGCGCCGGATATTTACAAGCCGAGCGGGCGTCTGTCATTTCGAGCTGGTCTCATCGAGCTCTGTGGAGAAGGAGCGCTCAAGAAGGCTTATGATGCGCTCAAACGGAAGCTTGAAAGCGAAGGTGTTTTTGCTCCAGAAAAAAAGAGAACGCTTCCTCCATTTCCGACGCGTATTGCCCTTATTACCTCCGAACAGGGAGCAGCCATTGGAGACTTTACGATGAATCTTGGGCCTCAGGGTTTTCAGGTCGGATTTTTCCCGACCAGTGTCGAGGGGAAAAAGGCAGTTTTTGAAATTCTCGAAGCCCTCAGATATTTTGAAATACATGCGAATGAGTACGACCTCCTCGTGATGATTCGCGGTGGAGGGAGTCTCGAAAGTCTCCAGGCATTCAATAACGAAGCCCTGGTGCGCGCCGTAGCGACGTGCCCACTTCCGACTCTTCTCGGTGTGGGTCACGAAAAAGATGTGACGCTCGCGGCACTCGCGGCCGACCTCATGGTTTCCACCCCGACGGCGACCGCTCGTACCCTCAGGGAACCCTGGGATGAGGCACGGGGACTCCTCCGTCATTTTGAGGAACATCTCCCGGTCCTTATGGAACGGGAGCTCGCGAGCGTACGGACCGAGCTCACTCAGGGGAGTGAGGCCCTCCTCTCGAAACTCGGCGAGTTTTTTGACTTTGCGACAACGTTGAAGCAAAGCCTCGTGGAGCGACTGCTCGGACTACAGGCACTCGTTCGGGAGAAGGAAAACACTCTCTCTTTGGCACAGGAACACTGGGAGCGGTCTCTTGTGCATGCGCTTGAGCGCGGGAAGAAGGAGCTTGGCTATGCGGAGGAGCTCCTCCGACAGTACAACCCCACTCGAGTCCTCAAGCTCGGATATAGCTTGGTCAAGAAGGGTGGTCAAATCATGAAAAACGTAGGAAATCTCAGGGTGGGTGATATACTAGAGGTGGAACTCAGTGCCGGAGTGGTGGAAGCGCGGGTGGAGAAGCTCATCAATGATAAATAACAGACAACTATGCCCAAGATGAATTTGAGTGACTCGCTCAAGAAAGTCCAAGAGATTATTGCCTGGTTTGATAATCAGGAAGAAGTAGATGTGGAAAAGGGCCTCGAGAAAATCAAGGAGGGGACCGTTCTTATCAAAGACAGTCGCGCTCGGCTCAAGGAGATTGAGAATGAGTTTGAGGTGGTGAAGAAGGATTTGGAAAAGGAATAGTAGTTCGGTGTAGAGACCGAAGGAGAAGCAATTTTCTTCCGTGCGCTGGATGAGACGGGAGAAAGAATTTTTTTCAGTTGACCCGTTGTCTAAGACGGGGCTCTCTGTTCGAAAAAAGCGCTAAGACCCGCCGCTGAATGAGGCGGTTTTTTCGTATACGGAGAGCCCCGGTGAGTCCGGGGCGCACTGAGAAAAAATTACTTTCTTTCGGCTCAGAGCCATACTCGAGTTCTCACTCATTGTGATATAATGAGGACAAAAGAAACACAAACATGAAACGATTTTCAGGCGATATTTCTATAGTGCTCGGTGGAGCGGCCGGACAGGGTGTCCAAACAGTGGAAGCACTCCTCGTTTCGGTCTTGAAGCGTGAGGGCTATCATGTCTTTGCGACCAAGGAATACATGTCACGGATCCGTGGCGGGAGTAATTCGACGGAAATCCGTATTACCAACAAGCGCCGGGCATCATTCGTGGAGCGTATCGATCTCTTGTTTGCTCTCGACAAAGATGTTCTCCCACATCTCGAACATCGAATCACAAAGGATACCATTGTACTCGGGGAACGCGACAAGGTTTGTACCGTGACTACTTGCCCGGTGGTCAATGTGCCATTTACGCAGTTTGCCAATGAGCTCGGGAACCCTATTTATACGAGTACGGTAGCGGTAGGGATTGTGCTCGGGATGCTCGAGGCTGATCTCTCGGTTCTCCAGTCGTATCTCACCGAGCGCTTTACCCGAAAAGGTGAGGAAGTCGTCAAAAAAAACCTTGAGGCAGCCGAAAAGGGCTATGCCTTTGGGGCTCACATTGCCTATGACGCCGGGATTGAAGTCGCCATTACTCGACACCCCGCGCTCAAAGACACGCTTCTTCTCGATGGGGTGACGGCCCTCGGTCTCGGGACGCTCTCGGCTGGTTGCAATTATATTTCTTCATACCCGATGTCTCCGGGTACGGGACTGCTCACATTTTTGGCTGAACAGGGGAAAACATTTGGAATCGTGGTGGATCAGGCCGAGGATGAGATAGCCGCCATCAATCAGGGGCTTGGGGCTTGGTACGCTGGCGCCCGGGCGATTGTTACGACCTCTGGGGGTGGTTTTGCTCTTATGACTGAGGGGGTAAGTCTCGCTGGGATCATTGAAACGCCGATTGTGATTCATATTGGGATGCGGCCAGGTCCAGCAACGGGCCTCCCAACCAGGACCGAACAGGCTGACCTCAATCTCGCCCTCTATGCCGGGCATGGAGAATTCCCCCGAGCTATCTTTACACCGGGTACGCCGGAAGAATGTTTTATGGTGGCCGAAGAAGCATTCCGGATTGCTGATACTTATCAGATTCCTGTGTTTATTCTCACGGATCAATATCTCCTTGACTCCATCGTGGGCGTGAAAGAGGAGGATCTCAAGCGACTCCCCGTTACCAATCACATCGTAGAGACTGCCTCTGACTATACGCGCTATACGCTCACAGATGACGGTATCTCGCCTCGAGGTGTCCCAGGAAATGGTGCCGGACTCGTGGGAATCGACAGCGATGAACATGACGAGGCGGGGCATATTACCGAGAGTGCCCTGGTACGACAGTCGATGCATGACAAACGGCTCTCGAAGCTCGCGGGAATTCGGAGCGAGGCGCTCATGCCGACCGCTCTGGGTGATGTCCCCCATGCCGATACGGTCATTGTCACCTGGGGGTCAAATCGAGGTGTCCTTGAGGAAGCGCTCGAAATACTCGATAACGAGGGAGTGGCCGGACTCCATTTCCACCAAGTGTACCCGCTACCAACAAAAGCTAAGAAGCTCCTCTCCAAGAAGAAAGTGGTGGTGATGGAAAACAACGCGGGTGGGCAGTTTGCCAATCTCCTTACCCTCGAATATGGTATCAAAGTTTCAGAAAATATTCTCAAGTATAACGGCGATCCATTTTCTGTTGAAGAGGTAGTCAAAAAGTTGAAAAAATTGAGTACGGACCTATGATCGACAAGAAACTGTACGACATGCCCAAAGAGACGGACATGGCCTGGTGTCCAGGCTGTGGCAACTTTCCTATCTTAAACATTGTCAAAATGGCGCTCGCGGAATTGGACATACTTCCTCAGGATGTGGTTATCTGTTCCGGTATTGGCCAAGCAGCCAAGACCCCACACTACCTCCGGGTGAACTATTTCAACGGCCTCCATGGCCGAGCTCTCCCACCAGCGACTGCCATCAAGATTACCAATCCGAAACTGACCGTTATTGCTGAGAGTGGCGATGGCGATACTTATGGCGAGGGAGGCAATCACTTTCTTCATGCTATCAGACGGAATCCTGACATCACGAGCATCGTCCACAACAACATGGTCTATGGTTTGACCAAGGGACAGGCCTCACCGACTTCCGAAAAGGGGATGAAGACGCCGGTTCAGGTTGGTGGTGTGGTCCTCGAGCCCTTCAATCCGCTCGCGACCGCCATCACGCTTGGGGCGACCTTTGTGGCTCGGGTTTTCTCGGGCGATATCATGCAATCCAAAGAGATCATCAAACAAGCGATCCAGCACAAGGGGTATGCGCTCGTTGATGTTTTCCAGCCCTGTGTCGTCTTTAATAAACAAAACACCTATCAGTGGTTTAAGGAAAATACTTTTTATCTTTAATTGTATTTTTGGCAAGAATAGATGTAGAC
>CAYNNJ010000018.1:9142-10908 GCA_964398755.1 uncultured Bdellovibrionales bacterium | reverse complement strand
AATGATGGGGCAGTATGTGGAGAGCTACAAGGATCTCCCCATTAGTGTCTATCAGTTTCAGACCAAGCTCCGGAACGAACTGCGAGCCAAGAGTGGTATCATGCGCGGCCGAGAATTTGTCATGAAGGATATGTATTCACTTCATGCCACCGAAGAGGACATGAACGAGTACTATGATCAGGTGATTGCGGCCTACGGACGGATTTACGAGCGCTTCGGTATCGGGAGCGAGACCTATGTCACCTTTGCCAGTGGGGGCGCGTTTACCAAGTTTAGCCATGAGTTTCAGACGATCTGTAGTGCTGGTGAAGATGTCCTCTATGTAAATGCTGATCGGTCAGTCGCTGTGAATGAAGAAGTACTCGAGGATGCGACCAATGAGCTCCACGTCGATAAAAGTACGCTTTCCCCGGTCACGACGGCCGAAGTGGGTAATATTTTTAAGTTTGGGACGGAGAAAAGTGAAAAGATGCACATCATGTTCAAGGACAAAGAGGGGAAGCAACAGCCTGTGTACCTGGCGTCCTACGGTATCGGCATTACTCGCGTGATGGGTGTGATTGTCGAGAAATTTGCTGACGAGGCGGGACTCGTATGGCCGGAAGCAGTGACACCCTTTCAAGTACATCTCCTCTCACTTGGCGTGAACGAAAAGGCCGAGGAGATATATGCTCGACTCACCGAAGCAGGCATCGAGGTCCTCTATGATGACCGTGATACGCCGGCCGGGGTCAAGTTTGCTGAAAGCGATTTGATTGGACTCCCGTATCGCGTGGTCGTAGGCAAGCGCTCGCTTGAATCCGGTAAGGCTGAGGTAAAGAAGCGCACGGAGAGTGAGGCTACCGAAGTGGCGTTTGATGAATTAGTCGCTTTTTTCAAGAAATAACCTATGCCCAAGGCCTACCCAAAGAAGGAACGCATCATCATCTCGCTTGGTGGGTCACTCCTCGTGCCGGAAAGTATCGATGCTGAATTTGTTTCGAACTTCAAGAAATTCATCGTAGCCCATATCAAGAAGGGATATCATTTTATCTTGGTGACGGGTGGTGGAAAGACGGCTCGGCGCTATATTGATGCCGCTGGTCAGATTACCAAGATCACTGACGAGGACCGCGACTGGCTCGGGATCCATGCTACTCGGATGAACGCGCACCTGGTCCGGACTATTTTTCGCGAGTATGCGCATCCGAGAATCAACACCAATCCGCACGATCTTGAGGACTTTTATTCCGCACCGGAACCCATCCTCGTGGCGGCGGGCTGGCGCCCAGGGTTCTCGACGGATTTCGATGCGGTGGTTATCGGCAAGTACCTGGATGTAAAAAAAATCATCAACCTGTCGAATATCGAACGTGTCTACGACAAAGATCCCCGAGTCCACGCCGATGCGACTCCTTTTGATACGCTCAGCTGGAAAGATTTTCGGAAGATTGTCGGCAAGAAGTGGAATCCTGGGATGAATGTACCGTTTGATCCGATCGCGTCACAGATGGCTGAAAAGGAGGGCATGGAAGTGGCTATCATGAACGGTGGAGATCTTGGGAACGTGACGAACTATGTTGCCGGCAAAAAATTTGTCGGGACTCTGATCAAGGATTGAGTATGAGCACCGTAAAAAAAGTACTTTTGGCAAGTCCTCGCGGATTTTGTGCCGGAGTGGCAAGAGCCGTCAAGGCAGTAGAGGACACCCTCGAGATATTCGGGGCACCGGTCTATGTGAAGCATGAGATTGTCCACAATAAGTACGTGGTCGAAGCGCTCGAGGC
>CAYNNJ010000018.1:0-9132 GCA_964398755.1 uncultured Bdellovibrionales bacterium | reverse complement strand
GTCGGAAGGGAAAAGGTCGAGAATACGGCCAATCGTGGTCGAAGCGCTCGAGGCAAAGGGTGCTATCACTATTGAAGCCCTGAGTGAGGCCCCGGAGGGAGCGGTGGTTGTCTTTTCGGCACATGGGTCTCCGAGGAGTCACTATGCAGAGGCCAAAGCGAGGAAGCAACAGCTTATTGATGCGACCTGTCCACTCGTCACCAAGGTTCACCTGGAAGTGGGCCGGTTTCTTCGCGATGGGTACACGATTATTTATATCGGACACAGGGGCCACATCGAAGGAATCGGAGTGCTCGGAGAGGCACCCGATGTCGAGATCCCACTCATTGAGACGGTCGCTGACGTCGCCGCACTTGAGATCGGACAGCCCGAGAAATTAGTCTATCTCACCCAGACCACGCTCTCTATCGATGATACGAAACAAGTGATTGACGCGCTCAAATTGAAGTATCCGCAGATTGTGGCGCCACCGCTTGAAGATATTTGTTATGCGACGACCAATCGTCAGGAGGCAGTCAAGGCGCTCGCCAAAGAGTGTGACCTTGTGCTTATCGTTGGTTCTCGATCGTCATCGAATTCTACTCGTCTCATGGAAACAGCTAATGCCTGCGGAACCGTAGCGTATCTCGTCGATGATGTGCATGACCTGGACCCACGATGGTTTACGGATGTCGAGGTCGTTGGGATGAGTGCCGGAGCGAGTGCTCCAGAACATTTGGTACAGGAGATAGTCGCCTCTTTGACCCGCGATGGTGCGGTGGCGGAAGACTTTGTGGTCAAGCCAGAAACGATGAAATTCGCCGAGCCTCTGGAACTCATGCAACTACGAAAGAAATGAACGCTCTCCTCATCCAAAGTGGTATCGTAGAAAAGGGGACGAGAAAGGCGACGGCCACTGGATTTCCCACGGCCAATATTCCCTATACGGAGGTGGAAGTATCGGGGACGTATGCCGGTACGGTAGAGGTCGAAGGAACCGAGTACAAAGCAGCCATCTATGCCAATGCCAAACGGAATGTGCTCGAGGCCTTCCTTTTTGATTTCTCAGGCGATCTCTACGGGAAGAAGATAACGATGACGCTCCTCGAACGAATGGCAGAAGCCAAGACCTTTCACGGAATTCAGGACGAAAAGAGTTTTATTGACTGGGCCGTGAGAGAAGTCGAACAATATTTTAATCGAGAAGAATAGTATGTTTACCGGAATCATTCAATCGGTCATGCCCGTGCTCGCCGCCTCAAAAAAAGAGGCCTGTCTCGTGGTCCGACTCAAAAAGCCGAGTGGATGGAAAGTCGTCTTGGGGCAAAGCATCACGGTTGATGGCATCTGTTCGACGGTGACCAAAGTGGGCGCGAGCTTTTTTGAAGTGGAGTATATGCCGGAGACGCTCGATAAAACAACCGCCGGAGACTTTGCCGCAGGTCGGTGGGTCAACCTGGAGCGGTCACTCACTCTCCGAGACTATATCGATGGACATCTTGTCTCAGGGCACGTCGATGCTCGTGGTAAGACTATCCGGGTAAAGGGAGAAGATAATACCAAGCGCATCAGCTTTGAGGTCCCTCAGGTATTGGCGAAGTATATCGCCAAAAAAGGATCAATTACCGTGAATGGTATCAGTCTCACGGTGGCTGACGTGAAGAAAAATGTCTTTACGGTGGCGCTCATACCGTATACCCTTGAGCACACGAACCTCGGGCTCATCCAAAAGGGTGATGCGGTCAATATCGAGATTGATACGGTGGCTCGTTACGTCGAGAAGATGCTTTACCCTGTGTAATCTCGCTGTGCGAGGTGCTCACTGGGTGAGCAATTACACGGGGTGAATAATTGATAAAAGATAATGAGTATGCAAAGAAAAGAAGGAACGAAGAAGGCGGCTGCCAAAGATGGTTCAAAGCTGAAAATTGGAGTGGTGGTCTCGACCTACTACGATGACATCACGGGGCGGATGCTCGTAGGAGCACTCCAGACGCTCAAAGAATGGAACGTGTCCGAAAAAAATACCACCATCGTTCGGGTGGCAGGAAGTTTTGAGATTACCTACGGTGTCCTTTCGCTCCTCAAGCGGAAGAAGTACGATGCCATCATCACGCTCGGGTGTATCATCAAAGGAGAGACCAGTCATGACGAGTTCATCGCGCATGCGGTGGCGCAAGGGATCGTCAACATGATGATTGAGTACAAGACGCCGATTTCATTTGGAGTTGTCACGACCAATGATTTGCCACAGGCGGTGGTCCGCTCGACGGGCAAAAACAACAAAGGGATTGAGTCGGCTCTCGCTGCACTCGAAGCGGCGCTCTTGTAGAAAATCACTCATCCGCCCGTTGGCGGACCAACTTCCAAGCAATGAAAGTAGCCATACAAACATCAGATTTGGATCACAGTCGCATCGACGGGACGCGAGTGTATTTGCGAGAGCTCCTCAAACGCTTTGCGTCGATTTCGCCTGATACGGATTTCACCCTCTACCACAAAGGGAGTTACAATCCGGTCTTGGCCCCACCAGAGGCTCCCAACTATACCGTAGTATCGCTCCCATTTCCCTGGGCCTGGATGCAGACTCGCTTTGCTCTTGAACTGGCAATTCATCGTCCTGACAAGCTCTTTCTCCCGATTCAGGCCGCACCGGTCATGATGCCTGGATCCATAGAAGTGACGGCGACCATTCATGACCTCGCTTTTCGGCGTTTTCCCGAGACGTTTCCTCGTCAGCATCTCCACAAACTCAATTTTATGCTCGAGATGGCCGTGAAACGAGCCGACAAATTGATTGCGGTGTCAGAGTCAACCAAGCGGGATCTCCTCGAGTTTTTCCCGACACTTCCGGAGTCACGGGTACGGGTGATTCATCATGGCTTTGGTGCCGAGTTTTTCGGTATGCGTGCTTCAGATGAGGAGTTGGCTCCCAAGCTCAAAAGCTATAACCTAAAAGCTAAAAGCTACGTATTGTACGTCGGGGCGCTCCAACCACGGAAAAACCTGGTTCGTCTCATCGATGCCTTTGGGATCATGAAGCAATCCGTACCCGAGGCGAAACTGGTGCTCGCGGGTGAAGAGGCTTGGCTTGCAGAGACAATCATCCAAGCATGGGAGGAGAGTCCGTATCGGGATGATATCGTCCTTCCGGGACAGGTGTCTTTTGAGACACTCCGCATGCTCTATCAGGGAGCTCGTTTCTTTGCTTTTCCGTCGCTCTACGAGGGTTTTGGACTTCCGATACTCGAAGCCTTCGCTTCGGGCATTCCGGTCCTTACGGCCGAGAATTCGAGCTTGAGCGAGGTGGCAGGGGACGGAGCACTCTACTGCCAGGCTACAGATACATCTGATATGGCGAGTCAGCTCATGCGTCTTTGGCAGGATGAGGCCCTGAGGCAGGACCTCGTCGAGCGTGGAACGGCTCGAGTCACACAATTTTCATGGGATCGCTGTGCGGAGGAGACCCTCCATTATATACTTGACAAAAATACCAAATTGTCCTAGAATATAGGGACAGTTTTGGTACCTTCCGCCGTATTACGGCATCCAACCGAGGAGAAAGTGATGTCTGTGCGTGTTCATGGGTCCCTCGAGGGACTGATGACTGAAATCGAAGACTTGGCCGACCAGGTGGTTCGACAAGGGCTATGGTGTCCAGCGTTGGGCATCTGGTATTCAGGCTCCGAGGCACTGAACCGCGCCGCAGTCTCCACGCTCTGGCAGGAGTACTTTCCTGAGTCGACAATGGAGGAACGGTCCGCTCCGTCGATGGGAGCGTCACTCGTTTTCTACGGCCGGGTCCTGGAAGAATTGCGGGCGACTCTTCAGCAAGCGGAGAGCGTTTTGTCGGCCTAGTGTCACAACACCTCGTAGGTCAAACAATGCATTGCGGTGAGGTCGAATGACCCACCGCTTTTTTCTTGCCATTTTAGAAATTCTGTGTCACAATAGTTCTGCTCTCAATAGGGGGCTTTGTTGTTATATATTCGTTTTCTCTTCAAACATGGCAAAGGATAATGTTGTATTGCGATTTGATAAGGTGTCGTTTGAATACGGACACAAGAAACCCATCCTTGATGAGGTAAGTTTTAGTTTGCGAGCTGGGTCCAAGATCACACTCATGGGCCAGAACGGAGCCGGCAAGAGCTCACTCTTTAAGCTCATTACTCGGGAGGAACAACCTCAGGCAGGGCGGATTTCTATTGACCGGGACGCGGTCGTCGCTATCGGGCGCCAGACGATTCCTCGTGATCAACTTGACTTTACAGTGGAGGAATTCTTCGAACAATTTTTTCATGAGAAAAAGTGGAACCTCCCAGCTCTCATCAAGGACGTGCTCGAGATCGTCAATCTGCCGGTCCCGCCTCTCGACAAAAAAATCCGTCAGTTTAGCGGTGGTCAGCAGGCGCGTTTGCTCCTTGCTTCGGCCCTCATCCAGGATCCAGATATTCTCCTCATCGATGAACCGACCAACAACCTCGACTACGCTGGTATCGAGCATTTGACCCAGTTCCTCATTGATTACAAAAAAACGGTCATCGTTATTTCGCATGACGCCGAATTCTTAAACGCCTTTACCCAAGGCGTGTTCTACCTCGATATTTTTACCCATCAGATCGAACAGTATACCGGGAACTACTACGATGTGGTCGAGGAAATTGCGCGTCGTATCGCCAAGGCTCAGAGTGAAAACGTCCGACTCGAACGTACTATCCAAGAGAAAAAGGACCAGGCGAACGTCTTTGCCAACAAGGGAGGAAAACTGCGTGCCGTTGCGAAACGAATGCGTACTCTCGCCGAGGAACTTGAGGACAACAAGGTGGATGTCCGTCAGGAAGACAAGACTCTACCGGCTTTCGAAATTCCGACTCATGGCATCGTCGGGCCAATCGTGAATATTAAGACGGTGTCTGTCTTGGGTGAGTTTGGACCGAACATCAAGCGTGTCGACATGATACTCAAGAAGAACACGCACCTCGTTGTCTCGGGCCCGAATGGTATCGGCAAGTCGACTTTTCTCGAGGAGCTCGCAACGGGCAATACGGAGCGAGCGGAAATTACGCCCGGCGTGAAGGTTGGGTACTATCGTCAGGATTTCTCAACGCTTGATTTTAATAAGACCGTAGCGGAGACCCTCCTTGATTCATTGCCGGAGAAAAATATCGAACTCGCCTACAAAGTGGCAACCAAATTTCTCGTCCCCGCAGAACTCCTTCAGAACAAGGTGGAGAGTCTCTCCGAGGGTCAGAAGGGACTCCTCATGTTTGCTTGTCTCTATGCTGAAAAGCCTGATCTCCTCATTCTCGATGAACCGACGAACCACATCAACTTCCGTCATCTCCCGGTGATTGCTGAAGCTCTCGATAAGTATCAGGGGGCACTCATCCTTGTTTCGCACGTCCCTGACTTTGTCGCTCAGATTCGCATCGACGAGGTGCTTGATCTGGAGTCTCTGAGCTAGAGGTTTTGAAAAGCACAGGTTTCAAAACACAAAATCCAAACAAACTTCAAAATACAATTACAAGAGATTACATGTGTGTTTTTGCTGGTTTGTGTTTTGTTTGGCTTTTGTGTACTGTGTTTTGTGTTTTTTAAATTATTTTTCTTCCAAAAACAATTGGAAAAAGTGATAGCCAGAGACGAGGAAGAGGGCGATGATAAGGGGAATACTCCAGAAGGGGAATTTGACGAGAGAGACGAGGAGTATCCCGGTGCCCCAAAGGAGACCGAGGAGCGTGAGGGGGTGACGGAGGGAGAGGGCGCGAGGAAAAGAGAGCTCGAGAAAGTGTCCAAGGGCACTGGTGAGGAGGAGGAGCACGATCAAGCCTCCGATAAAGAGAGCGATACTAAATCTGGTTGTCACAAAGGTAGGAAGGAGTGCTTCCACGGTTATGAGTCCGAGAGCATAGAGGAGGCCGATCAAGAGAGCCTCCGTAAGGAGGGCATGAACGACCGTGAGGAATCCGGTGTCTCGTCCGCGCTTGAGGAGTGAGAGAAATGATTGGTGCCAGTGTTCCATAGGTATACGCTAATTGGCGCCTCCAAAGCGAGCGAGGAGGCGCTGTTTTATTTGAGAGAGAAGGGTCATCATGTTTTCGCGGTTTTTAGTGGTTTCAAAGGAGGCCGAGAGTGTATTCATATCGATGGCGATATCACTCGTGATGGAGAGTTGGTAGTCATTGCCGTATCCAGTAGGGAGGGCAAGAGGAAACGTACAGAGGAGAGCGGTGCCCCAGAGGTTGGGTTCCATGGTACATGACTCGGTTCGCAGGCTCGCCTCGGTAGAAACGGCAATCGGATGCTTGGTTTGGACAAGGAGAAAATCACGGTAGGGTCCGGCAAGGAGTGGGCGTTTGGTCCCGGCCTCGACGAGAAAGTATTGGTCGGTATCTGTGTCGCGGAGGATAGTGCCATCGGGATGGGCGTCACCGAGAAGGAGAATACGACCACGTCGGTACACCCCGAGTTCTTCTTCACTGACACTTATGACATCCTCGAAGTTATACCCGAGAGCGAGAAAAATATCAGCACTTCCGACTGGCCGGACTTCGGTTTCGCTCACCACGACAAAGACACCCGTGGCGTTGCCAAGGAGTGATCCCACTCGGTACCCGAGCCACTGTTCGGAAACGGGATAGAGGGTGAGGAGCGATGCGTCGGCTGGGACGGCCCGTCCTTCAGGGAGGCGCGAGTGATAGGCATCCTGACTTACAAAAGGAGAGAGAACACCGTCTCTGAGCGCGTAGTAGGTATCATCAAGACGGTAAATGGTTTCGGCGGGAAAATCGGTCACGGGTGAGCCGGTCGGGTAAAAAAAGCTTTGATATGATCGTCGCACGGAAAAGCGCAGCGACTCTGGGAAGGCGGACTTTTTTTCGAGATTAGCGCGCATGGCGAGGAGCGAGAAATCTCCGACGACCGTAGTGTCAGCGAGCAGGGTGCCCCCACCTTCTATTTTGCCATTCTCTCGTGGCGTGCCATCGGGAGAGCGAGGAGCGGAAATGGCGTTCTTACTCGATCCAGGTGAGCGGAAGTCGAACTGTTGAACGATGATGGGAAACAGTACTCGGAGTGCCAAGACGAGCGTAACGACGGCAATGACGACATAGAGCGTCAGGCGAAGGACGAGGTAGTGGGTACGCCAGGTTTTGGCAATGGCGAAGGGATAGAGAAAAGACATAGGCTAGTAGATTTGGAAGAGAGAGTTCTTGGTTTCGATGGTGGTTGTTACGGGGAGGCGTGGATCGTCCGTGAGGGAGAGATTTTCGAATTGATTGAGGAGGAAGGTCACTGAGCGGACATAGACCAGGCGTTCGCCAAAGACCGCGGCATAGCGAGCCTGACTCTCTTCTGGGACGAGGAGGTAGACCCGAGTGAATCGACTGGTATCGAGGGCCGAGAGGTCGTAGGGATTGAAGAAATACACGGTATTCTTGCCATTGAGGAATTGAGCCGGACCAGAGAGCATAGTAAATCCATCACCGGTCGCATGACGGTCAACGAGGATAAGATCAGTGTCCGTAAATCCCTCCGCGAAGGTCGCTACTTGTTCCCGTAGTCCGGATGCTTCTACATAAAAGAGCTGGGACCGCCAGGCCGGATACTCAAGGACAATGAGACCTGCAAAAATGAGGCTGACGAGGATGAGACGTCGACCGGTTGGTTGTGCGAGGGGGAGAGTGCGGGTGCGAGCAAAAAGAAGGGCAAGGGCGAGAGTGGTCGAGACGATGAGGGTCGGGAAGAGCGAAAAGAGGTACCGGCGAAGCATCCAAGGGTGATCTGGTGTGATATTGGGGAGAAAGAGATAGATGAATGTAGGGAGAGCGAGAAGTGCGGGAATGAGGAGCTCGTAGCGTTTGTACTTCACAAAGAGGAGAAGGCCGAAGAGACCAAAAAGAGCGATAACAAGGAAGCCGTAGAGAAAAAAGACAGAACCGATGTGGATGGAGCTGGTGTCGCCGAGAACTCGGGCATTTTCGTCGAATCGACCGAGGAACTTGAGGAGTGCTTTGCCAATCATTTTGTAGTACGGGACGTTCAAAAAGAAGTCGCGCAAAAAGAGGAAGCCGAAAAGGAGTCCGGGGAGGATAAGGGTCTGCCAAGGATGAGCTCGCCAGAGAGCACGACCACGCTCATGACAGAGGAGGATGAAGAGAGCGAGACCAAAGAATGCAAAGCCCTCGATGCGGGTAAAGGCAAAAAGTGAGCCTGAGAGGAGGATACTCACGTACGAGAGACACGAGCCGAGACGGAGGTAGAGGATGACCGAATAGGTGAGAAACACGAAGAGAAACAGGGCGAGGTTTTCGGAGAGGGTGGACTTGGCGAACCAGTTGGGGAGGAACGAAAAAATAGCGAGGAGGAGTCCCGCCCAGGCATAGTATGGTGCCGTAAAAAGGCGAATGAGCTGGAAGAGGAAGAAAAACGAGAGGAAAAGGAGGACGGCATTTCCGATGGCGTAGCCCTCCAGGCCAAAGAGTGAGACGAAGCTCCCCAGCCAGGCGGTGTAGGCGAGCGGGAACTGGGTAATGAGGGCTCCGTCACGAGTATAGGCAAAGCCGGGAAAGTTGAGTGCCGTCCCTTCGCCGTAGATGGCAAAAAAAGCGTCGCTTCCCGGGAGCGCAAAGGGGAGCCTCTGTTCTGTGGCCAGGCGGTAGCTCGCTTCAGCAATCGAGCCTTGATCACGGCCAGAGAAGACTGTGGGTTCCGTCGTGAGAGCGACTGAGAGTACTGGGACGAGGATAACGAGGACGAGCGCGAGAAATGATCTCCGTTCTAATTTCAATAGTCTGAAGAGGATGAGGATCACGAGCCCGAGAGTCAGGGCAAAGCCGATAGCAAGAAGAGGAAAGAGAAAGAGACTCCCGAGCGTGAGGGTAAGAGTGTACCAGCCATAAACAACCAGCGTCAGTCCCAAGAGCGTGATGAGACCGGTGTTTTTCTCAATAAGAGGGAGTTTCATAGTGTCTCCAGTATAGCGTAAAATGGCGTCTCCTTCCACTTCGCTCTGGTTTGCCAATGAGGGGTCGTCGGGATACAATACAAGAAAGTATTCACTCACACCCTGTGAACGTTTTGGTTGTTGCACCGACGCCATTTTTTCTGATCGAGGAACACATATCCGTATTCTCGAGGAGGCTTTGGCATTGG